>JAFDHG010000045.1 GCA_019308925.1 Deltaproteobacteria bacterium | reverse complement strand
GTCAACCCATGACATTGGACAAATAATTTTAGAGAAATCAGGATTAAACCTACAAAATCCATTTGCTAAACTACCCCATAAAAGGGGCCTTTTTATTGCCCGAAATGGATAACTGTGATAATAAAAAGGTAAAATACTCATTCCAACCGCAAAAGCCACAACAAGAGGAGGACATGTCCTTAGAGTAATTTTGGCTACAAAGGACCCGTGATTCGTTATGGATGCCCGTCTCCTCGATAACGTATTAAGGAAGATCTTTAATTCCTTTTCCGTTGTATACGTGGATTTCAACTCAGAGGAATATCGGCCATATAAAGAGAGGGGAATTGGGGGGTTTGTGCGTTTTGACGAGTGGAGGATCTTCTTCGATCGCCATCTCCCCCCGGAAGAGGAGGATAGGACATGGGCCCATGAGCTCTTGAGCATCTATTATTACTGGCTGCTGGGGATCATAAGGCACGATGATGAGGTAGAGATAGAAGCCAGGCTCCTCTGCGAGGATGAAGGATGTCTTGCTGTCTTGAGGCGCTATTTGAGGTTGGCGAGGGAGGGAAGGTAGTTTCAGGGCAGGAGAGATCTTGTCATCTCCCCCCAGATTTGATAAATTCTTAAAAAACAGAAAGTCCTCAGACAATCGGTTATTATTTACCCCCCTTTCAACTTTTTTACTGCTCTTCAAGATCCCTATTTATGGGAAAGGCGGATCCAGAGGGATTGACAGGGTGGGGGTTTTGTGGTTTAGTTAGCTGTTTTAAAATGATGTGGACCTATGAACTTGATTACAATCTTCCCAAAGGGCTTATTGCCCAATACCCCGTTGAACCAAGGGACAAGGCCCGTTTGTTGGTCCTGAACAGAGGGGAAGGAGAAATGATCCACACCACCTTCTCTCACGTGGGGGATTTTTTGCGGAAAGGGGATGTATTGGTGGTAAACGATTCCAAAGTAATCCCAGCCAGGTTGTTCGGGCACAAGGAGACCCAGGGGAAGGTGGAGGTCCTGTTGTTGAGGAAGATGCCCGTGGATGGTGAGACCTGGGAGTGTCTGGTCAAGAGGGGCAAGAGATTAAAGGAAGGGGCCAAGATATATTTTTCCCCTGACCTAAAGGGAGAGGTGGTGGGCAATGGCTCTGGGGGAAAGAAGAGGATTTCTTTTGAGGTCCAGGGGAACTTTTGGGAGGTGATCCAGAGGATAGGACATATACCCCTGCCTCCCTATATTAGAGAGGGGGAGGAGGAGGAGATCGACAAGGAAGGGTATCAGACCATCTTTGCCCGTCATGAGGGGGCGGTAGCTGCCCCAACGGCCGGTCTGCATTTCACCACTGAGTTGGTAGAGGATATGGAGGGGAAGGGCGTACAGGTAGTTTCCCTCACCCTCCATGTTGGTCTCGGTTCATTTCAGCCCATCCGGGCAGAGGAGGTGGAGGGTCATTTTTTAGAGCCGGAATTTTACCATATACCCCTTTCCTCGGCTGAGGCCGTCAATACCGCCCGCAAAGGGGGCGGGAGGATATTTGCGGCGGGTACCACAGTAGTTAGGGCCTTGGAGTCTGCTGCCGATAAGGGAGGGGCACTCCATCCCCAAAGGGGTATGACCGATCTCTATATATGCCCAGAGTATCGGTTCAAGGCGGTCGACGCCTTGATAACCAACTTCCACCTACCCCGCTCGACCCTTCTCCTGCTGGTGTTCGCCTTTGGAGGTAGAGATCTCATCATGAGAGCATATCAGGAGGCGATCAGGGAGAGATACAGATTTTATAGTTATGGGGATGGGATGTTGATCATGTGAAGGGAGGCGGATTCTCTTTTCAACTATTGAAGGAGGTGGAGGGTGAGGGGAGGCTAGGGAGGATATCCACCCCCCATGGTTCATTTTCCACCCCGGCATTTATGCCTGTGGGTAGCCAGGGGAGTGTGAAGGCCTTAGCCCCTGTGGATCTGAAGGAGATCGGAATCGAGATTCTCCTCTGTAATGCCTACCACCTCTACCTCAGACCTGGGACTGAGGTGGTGAGGGAGGGAGGGGGATTACATAGGTTTATGGGTTGGGATGGTCCTATGTTGACGGATAGTGGGGGTTTTCAGATCCTGAGCTTGTGCGCCTTAAGGGAGGTAGGGCCCGATGGAGTACGGTTTCGCTCTCATCTCGATGGATCCCTCCATTTCCTTACTTCGGAAAAGGTCGTGCGGATTCAGGAAGAACTAGGTGCCGATATCATGATGGTTCTGGACGACTGTCCCCCCTATCCTATCTCCTATGGTGAGGCCAAGACTGCTGCGGAGCTGACCACTCAGTGGGCAAAACGGGCAAAGGGGGCGAAAAGCAAAGATGAACATGCCCTCTTCGGCATTGTCCAGGGGGGCATATATCCAGAACTTCGTCGGCAAAGCGCCCATGAGCTGATGGAGATAGGGTTTGATGGTTATGCCATCGGTGGTCTGAGCGTGGGGGAGGAGAAGGAAATCACCTTTGATATAGCGGAGACAGCGGCATCTATGCTCCCCAAAGACTCCCCCCGATATCTGATGGGGATGGGGACCCCTGAGGATATCCTTGCGGGGGTGAGGATAGGAGTGGATATGTTCGATTGTGTTCTGCCTACCCGGTGTGCCCGCACAGGGGTCCTTTTTACCAGCTTCGGTAGGCTCAACATCAAGAATAGCCGCTATAGCAAGGACAAAGACCCCATAGACCCCCAATGTGGCTGTTATACCTGTCGCAATTTTTCCCGGGCCTACCTCAGACACCTCTTTCTGTCCCGGGAGTTGTTGTCTTACAGACTAAATGCCATCCATAACCTCTTTTACTATCACTTTTTGATGAGGGATATCCGCCAGGCCCTTTTCCATGATAAGATGGGCCAATTTGTGCGGGAATTTTTCTCCCCAAAGGGAAGGGATAATAGAGGAGATTCAGAAGAGGAAGGAGGTGAGATATTATGCTAGGTGATATCGCCTATGCCATGGCCCCTGGTGGAGGGGGCGGCGGAGGTCAAGGTGGCTTTGCCGCCTTTATCCCCTTGATCTTGCTCTTTGCCATATTCTACTTCATCCTGATCAGACCGCAGCAAAAAAGGGCCAAGGAGCACAAACAGCTCCTGGCGAACATTAGGAAAGGGGACAAGGTGGTCACAACCGGCGGCCTCTATGGGACCATCACCAACCTGACGGATAGTGTGGTCACCTTGGAGATCGCCGATAAGGTGAAGGTCAAGGTGGGCAGGAACTACATCGCTGGCTTGACCCGGACAGAGTAAGGATTCTTCCTTGCCCTAAGCCCTGAGGTTTAGGGCCGTGGAGACCAAAAGGAGAAGGAAATGCGTACATACGAGACCATGCTCGTTTTGGACCCTGAGATGTCCAAGGAGCAGGTGGATGGATTCGTTGAGAAGGTGAAGGAATTCCTCGACGAGCGCGGAGGTGAGGTATTCAAGGTCGAGGAATGGGGCCTGACGACCTTGGCCTACGAGGTCAGGAAGAAGACAAAGGGGTACTACCTCCTCCTCTATTTTAAAGGGGACGCCGAACTGGTCTCCGAGATGGAGAGAAGCCTTCGTTTGATGGAGGAGGTCCTCCGCTATCTCACCGTCAAGAGGGAAGAGGAGATCTTTGCGCCTCCTAAGGAGGTGGAAGTACCAGAGGAGGAGACGGCCGAAGATCAGGAATTGGTTGTTGCAGGGGAGACGTAGTGTTTTATCTGAACCGCGTCATCTTGGCAGGGAGACTGAAGGATAGCCCCGAGATTAGGTACTCCCCCAAAGGGAAGCCGGTGATCTTTTTCACCCTCAGTCTCCCCTCAGAAAGGCTGGAGGACGAATCCCTGCCTTTTGAGGATGTCTCCATAAGGGTTATGCTTATAGGTGAAAGGTCAGAACTTTGGGCAAAACAGAAGGTAAAGGTGGGTGAGAATATCCTTGTGGAAGGTGGCCTCGTTCAGCGCCGTTGGGAGACAGAGGAAGGGAGGATGAGGAGAGAGATAGGGGTCGTCGCCCATAGTGTTAGAGACTTTAGGTGAAAAGGAGGCTTGATGAGACGACCGGCGAATAGACAACCGGCGAATAGACGAAGAAGGGAGTATACGAGGAAAAAGGTCTGTCGTTTTTGTTCCGACAGTTCCCTGAGGATTGATTATAAGAATTATCGCTTGTTGAAATATTTCCTCACCGAGAGGGGAAAGATTATTCCCAGGCGGATTTCGGGAAATTGCGCCAAGCATCAAAGGGAACTTACCAGGGCCATTAAGAGGGCTCGGCATGTAGCCCTTCTTCCTTTTACCACGTTACCCAAATAGCCTGTTTAGTATTTTACCGTGAAAGTCATTCATGGTGAAATTAAGCTTCCAAGCAGTTTTGGCCTTTATGTTTTTTCAACCGTATTCAGGGGGTTCCGCCCCCTGAAACTCCCAATAGGGTAAGTTTTTCCCTCTTTGGGGGAGCTTGAGGGGGCTTGCTCCCTCAAAGTTGAGCCAGAAGAAGGGAATGTGATATTTTTATGAAAGGGTGAGTGCAAACCCTCATGAGGGTTTAGGGATATTCAGGTCTAGGAGGACAGCTATGGAGGTCATCTTGATGGAAGACATCCCCTCTTTGGGGAAGACAGGGGATGTGGTGAAGGTGTCCGATGGTTACGCCCGAAACTACCTCCTACCCCGCAAGAAGGCGATGATGTCTACGGCCAATAGTCTAAGGGTCTTGGAGCATGAAAAGCGCCTCTTACAGCACAAGCTGAACAGATTTGAGAGGGAGGCGCAAAGGCTGGCCCAGAGGATTGAAGAGATCTCATGTACCGTTGCCAAACCATCAGGTGAAGGGGGCAAGCTCTTCGGAGCAGTCACCTCTGCGGATATCGAGGGGGCATTGCGGGAGCAGGGAGTGCTCGTGGATCGCAAAAAGATAGAGCTAGAAGAGCCCATAAAGAATTTGGGTGTCTATACTGTTCCCATAAGGCTTCACCCCCAAGTGGTGGCCCAGCTAAAGTTTTGGGTGGTGAAGGAGTAAAAAGTGAGGGAAAGGATATGAAGGGCGACATAGATTTGGCTTCCTTCAAACTCCCCCCACAGAACACCGAGGCGGAGCAATCGATCCTGGGGGGTATCCTCATCGAAAACGACGCCCTCAACAGAGTCTTAGAGGTCTTAGAAAACAGAGACTTCTACCGGGAGGTCCACCAAAAGATCTTCCATTGCATGGTAGCCCTTTACGAAAGGAATGAGCCCCTCGATCTAGTAACCCTCACCAACGAATTGAAAAAGACAAAGCAACTGGAGGAGGTAGGTGGGGCCTCCTATCTTGCCAGCTTGGTGGACTCTGTTCCCACGGCCGCCAATATCGTTTATTACGCCAAGATCGTTAAGGAAAAATCCATCCTGAGGGAGTTGATCAGTACGGCTACGGAGATCATCACCCAAAGTTACCAGGAGGGGAGGGATCTTGAGGACTTTCTGGATGAGACGGAACAGGCCATCTTTCGCATATCGGAGCACCGAGTTAAACCCGCCTTCTTTCCCATTAAGGAGATCGTCAAGGATAGCTTTAAGCTCATTGAGAAACTATATGAGAAGAAAGAACTGATCACTGGTGTCCCTTCGGGCTTTAAAGATCTGGACAGGAAGACCGCGGGCTTTCAGCCCGCTGATCTCATCATTGTGGCCGGCAGGCCGAGCATGGGAAAGACCGCCCTTTGTCTGAACATCGCCCAGCACGCTGCCATCAATGTCCGGGTCCCTGCGGCAATATTCTCTTTGGAGATGTCCAAGGAGCAATTGGCCATTCGTATGTTGTGCTCTGAGGCGAGGGTGGACAGTGCCCGGCTGCGCAGCGGTTTTTTGACCGAAAGCGATTGGCCCAAACTCACCATGGCCGCTGGTGCCCTCTCCGATGCCCCAATATTTATTGATGATGCCCCAGCCATATCTGTATTAGAGCTGAGGGCCAAGGCCAGGAGGTTGAAGTCCGATCGTGGCCTGGGCTTGGTCATTGTTGACTATCTCCAATTGATGAGGGGCAGGAGTGGTGCCGAGAGGAGGGAACAGGAGATCTCGGAGATATCACGTTCCCTGAAGGCCTTGGCCAAAGAGCTGAACATCCCAGTGATAGCCATATCTCAATTGAGCAGGAAGGCCGAGGACAGACCTGGTAGGCGACCTCAGCTCTCCGACCTCCGGGAGTCAGGTGCTATCGAGCAGGATGCCGATGTCATCATCTTTATTTATCGAGATGAGGTCTATAACCCCGACTCAGACCACAAGGGGTTGGCCGAAGTCAACATTGCGAAGCAGAGAAACGGTCCTACGGGGAAAGTGGACCTCTCCTTTATCTCTGAGTATACCACCTTTAAGGACCTCTTTCGCGGTGACTATAGTGAGATAGGAGTAGAGGGTTAAGAGGAGATGAATCTGCCCAACACCCTTACCATACTGCGCATCCTCTCCATCCCAGTCTTTACCATCTGTCTGCTCTATGACCACCTCTTTTCCGCGCTGCTTATCTTTGTGGGTGCAGGGATTACCGACGCCCTAGATGGATTGATTGCAAGGTTATACAATCAAAGGACGACCTTAGGTGCATATCTCGATCCCATCGCCGATAAGCTGTTGCTCACCACCGCCTTTGTCGGCCTGGCAATATTGGGGATTGTCCCCGGTTGGCTTACAGTGATAGTTATCGCCAGGGATGTCGTCATCCTGCTGGGCATCCTCATCTTGATCCTCACCTCCCATAAAGTGGAGATCAACCCCATCTTTCTCAGCAAGATCACCACCGTCTTTCAAACCCTGACCATAATCGGGGCCCTTTTGACGCCACAAATCCCTTTCATTAGGGGCTCCTTGCCCTATCTCATTTGGCTGACCACCTTTTTGACCTGTTTCTCGGGGTTTCAATATATACACATCGGAAGTAAACTTTTTAATGAGAAGGGAGGTTGATCATGTCCGCTATCCTAGACATCGTGGCCCGGGAGATCCTCGATTCCCGAGGGAACCCTACGCTGGAGGTTGACGTAACCTTGGAGAGCGGTTTTGGGGGCAGAGCGGCCGTCCCCTCAGGGGCCTCTACCGGAGAGCACGAGGCCGTAGAGCTGAGAGATGGAGACCAGGATAGATATCTGGGAAAGGGGGTCCAGAGGGCGGTGGCCAACGTGAACGAGCGGATCAGCCCTGAACTCATCGGCATGGAGGCATTGGACCAGATGGCCACCGATCAGATCCTCATTGACTTGGACGGTACCCCCAATAAGTCCACCTTAGGGGCCAATGCCATCTTGGGGGTATCTTTGGCCTGCGCCAAGGCAGCTGCGGCCTATCTCTCCCTCCCCCTATATCGTTATCTGGGGGGGGTATACGCCCATCAGCTACCCGTCCCGATGATGAACATCCTGAACGGGGGAAAACATGCCGACAACAACGTGGACTTACAAGAGTTTATGATTGTCCCCTTGGGAACCTCCTCCTTTCATGAGGCCCTCAGGATGGGGGTGGAGGTGTTCCATTACCTCAAGACCATCTTAAAGGGGAAAGGGTACAGCACCGCTGTAGGGGATGAAGGGGGTTTTGCCCCTGATATGCGCTCCAATGAGGAGGCGCTTGTGGTGATAATGGAGGCCATCAAAAAGGCGGGTTATACCCCAGGAGAGGAGGTGGCCATCGCCTTGGATCCTGCGGCCAGTGAGTTCTTCCAAGAGGGAGGGTACATCCTGCAGGCGGAGCAGAAACAGGAGAGGACCTCCTCAGAGATGGTGGCATTTTACGAGGACCTTGTGAGCAGATATCCCATTGTCTCCATAGAGGATGGCTTGGCCGAGGACGATTGGGAGGGGTGGCGAGAACTGAATGCAAGGCTGGGAGGAAAGGTCCAGATCGTAGGCGATGACCTATTTGTGACCAATATAGAACGCTTGGCCAGGGGGATCGATGAGGGGGTGGCCAACTCCATCCTGATCAAACTGAATCAGATAGGGACCCTCACCGAGACCTTCTCAGCCATAGAGATGGCTAAGAAGGCTGGCTATACGGTGGTGATCTCCCATCGATCGGGTGAGACGGAAGATACCACCATCGCCGATGTAGCGGTGGCGGTAAACGCGGGGCAGATCAAGACGGGTTCTGTCTCCCGTACTGATCGGGTGGCCAAATACAATCAACTCCTCCGGATAGAGGAGGAACTAGGAGAGCAAGGGGTATTTCCTGGTAAGGAGGCCTTTTACAGCATCCGCGGGTAAGGAACTCCCTTCATCTTATTCTTTGTCCTTTGGATCTACTCGGTGGTGGATACATATATAAAAGGGAGCATCTCCCCCTCCTGGGTCCTAAATGTAAAGGTCCATCATCAGGGGGGACCCTTTATGTTAACGGGGGGGCCTCGACTATCTCCACCTTACACTCCGTGACCCCCACAGGGGGTGAAAAGAAAATGATGGTAAAGGAGGGACTCCGCTGAGAGGGAACGGGGGCGGCCTTGGCCGAACTTACAAAACCGAAGGACGACTTCAAAGAGGTATAGGTAGATTCTTCAATTTCCTTCTTGGTAATGGTGTGGCCACAATATCCTATGCTAGTGGCCACGATCCTGCCTTCTTTATTGAATAGGAAACCCTTCAGCTTCACGTATTTTTTCGTCTCCTCAGAGTGATTGGTTACCTTTCCCTGGATGACGAAGACCTTCCCCCCCTCTAGTCTTAGTTCATAACGCCTCGGATAGAGAAGTAAGAGTTTATGCTCCGCCTTGCTCCCCATAAAGTGGTAGATCTTTTTATAGATGGACTCAAACACAGGGATAGAGACCTCCCTTTGGGTCCAGTAATAGAAGGCGGCGAGGATTATCACGATCAAGAGGATGGAGAGGAGGAAAGTTCTGGATATCTTGCGTTCCTTCTTCACAGGGGCCTCTTCTGGGACAGAGGCCCGGAAGGGGAACAGCTCCTCCTCTGAACTCAGGCCTTCCTCTGCTGCCCCTTCTTCCCTCAAGACCTTTTTCTCTTGAGCAGCAGGGGGGACAAAGGCCTTGGGCGGAGGACCCTCTTCTGGTGTTGGAGGTCTGGTCTTTATTTGTTCTGGAGGGGGTTTCATAGTGAACTCCTCCTCCCACTCTTTAACAGATGGGCCTTCAACCCTCTCCTCCGTTTCGCCGAAGATCTCCTCCTCATCCAGGAGGAGTGGGTGGGGAACCTTGAACACGTGTTGACACTTGGAACATCTGACCTTGATCCCCTTGGCCCCTACCTTGGAGTCATCAATTCTATACTTTGTCCCACATTTCTCACATTGAACTATCATGGGAACGCCCCTTTTAATTAATAATTATGTACATATTATTTCCCAATAAAAAGAAAAAATCAAGATCTTTTATGGCCAGAGGTTTCCTTTTTGCTGGAAGATACCTGTCATTCGATCCTCTTCCTGCGGAAGATAGCCTAAACTTTATTTTCAATAATACTATAAAATGTACAAAAGTCAAGAAACGGCCTTGGTCTCCTGGAAGGGTATAGAGATACTTACCAAGTTGAATATGGGTATGGGGATGAGATAGAAAGGGGGAGAGGGGGTGAACTGGGGGGAGATTATGGGGGAGGGATGGGGAAGGGAGAGGCTGCCCACCTCATCCTTTTGGTATTCTCCAAGGTGGGTGGGTGTGCTTTGGGATAGGGTTTTGAGGATGCTTCCAGGATGTGAGGACAGCCGTGGATGGATTATATCATGGGGTTCCTCCTCCTTTTTCAACAAAGAGCGGAACAATGTCAAGGTCCTTTCATACTTGAATATCTTGAATTATTTTAATAATAAAATAAAGCATCGTCAAAGAAAACAGAATAAAAGTTACATATCTTACACTAAATATTGTATTTTTAAATTGCGTCACTTTCTTTGCCAGCACTATGGAGACATATTGACATGTCAATATTCCCATTCCAAGTGTAGCACTAAAAACAGTATAATTAAACAAGGTTTGATGAATTATAAAGGTGGTTTTTATGACTTCTGACATATTAAGCCAGAAGGCTAAGATAGTTGGATTTGAGATATGATAACCCATAACAAGGAATAAGTTTTTAAGCAGACATTTCCTATCTAGACTTTTATTTAGATGTAAGCTTTGGTTAACCTCTTTTTTTTCGTCTTTTTTATCTTTGAAAAGAAGAGGAAGTATAATTTCTTTTATGCCTACATAGGCAAGGAAAATGACCCCTATCCCTTGAACGATAAGTTTCAATTTGGGGCTAAAGTTTAAGCCTTCCATTCCAATAAGAAACATTTCGCAAAGAAAAAAATCAGCAATTGCACCAAATATCCCGATAGAAAAACCATGCCAAAATCCCCTTTTTATCGACCGGTTTAGCATAATCTGGCCTAGCGGTCCTAATGGGATAGAATAAATGAAACCTATAAAAAAACCAGCCAGTATCATCTTTCAGTTATCTCAGTTATAAATTTAGAAATTGAATTTCTGACAACATCAAACACTAAAAAATAATTTGTAGTTATTGTTGTAAAAATTTGCGCCGATTCTTTAGAATAACTTTTTAAAGAATGAGGAAATTGTTCTTTCTGAGATTTTATCAAATGTGTAACTCCCCATAAGTATTCAATTTTCATTCGTTTATTTTGACTTTTATAATACAAAATCCCTAAAGTCTCAGCACCATATTTTGATGTTCTTCCTCTCTCAACAAGTGGTAAGATATCTTTTTTATAGACGGCTCTTTCGCCGGCAAGCAGTTCAAGCGGTTTCAGCAGGTTCAATTTCTTACGGTATCTATCAGGACAGGGCTGACCTATTATCATATCTGCCTCTCCTCTTACTAAAGGCAACAGTAATTGTTTAATGTGTTTGCATTCAAACCCAATAATATCAGCATCTATAAAGACAATTATGTCCCCTTTAGACAATTCTACTCCTTCTGTCATGGCATAGGATTTGCCTCTATTTCTGCCAAATTCTACATATTCAAATTTGTTCTCTTGCAAAAGACCTTTTAATATTTTTGCAGTGTTATCTGTGGAACCATCATTTACTACAATTATTTCATCAACTATTTTGCAATCTAATATAGCACTTACAACATTTCCAACAGTCTTCTCTTCATTATAAACGGAGATTACAGCTGTTACTTTCTTATCAGAAAACATTTTAACCTCCTAATTTAAGTGTTTGATGTCATTATAGATATTTAGTTTGCCGCAGCTTTTCTTTCCGCATGGCGATTTAACAAATCCCTTTCCCTTAAAATATCCCCCAGCCTTTTTGAGTAATTGTCGAGATGATTAACCAACACTGGGTCCTCAATTATGGATTCAGCGTCTTCATGGGTAGGATAGGGATTGGTTTTTTTAACCACATTCCGCAGACAATGGGGATTGTCGATGACCATACATGGCATCTGATGATATTTATTCCAGGGTTGACCAGCCCTAATTTCCTTAAAGAAGTCGGAATTCAGGGCATCCCACAGGTGTCCGCCGCGTTCATAGATATCCTTTATGTTATCCACGGCAAACTGGGCGAAGACACAGGGCTCGATGTCACCATTGCTGTTGATGTGAAAATAACCTCCATCTGTTCTGCCGCCGGCCAGACATCCATCTACATAGGGCCCATCGTTCCAGAAATCAGCGACAAAGAGGGGGTACTTGCCGCGTATTTCTTTAATCCTGTCATGGAGGTTTACCCTTTGTTCCGGGGTCAGCATAAGATTAGGGGCTGGTCTGAAACCAATAGGGATATACTGAAAAAGCCAGCCGAAGAGTGCGCCCTTTTCAACAAGGAATTTATAATATTCTTCTTTGAGCAGGGTAGAATAATTGTAGGAAGCCGGCACTGTGGAAAAACCAAAGATTACCCCGGCCTCTTTTAGATTATCCATGGCATGGCAGACCTTTTGGAATGTCCCCTTGCCCCGACGATGGTCAGTCTCTTCTTCAAGACCTTCGCACGAGATTACAGGGGTAATATTGCCCAGTAGGGAGATTTTCCTGGCTAGGGTGGGATCTATCAAAGTGCCATTGGTAAACACCTGAAAGTAGATGTCATTATGGCTGGCAAACAGATCCAGAATATCCTCCCTGAAAAATGGCTCACCACCAGAGATGGTTACCATATAGATGCCCATTGTTTTTGCATCTTTCATGATCTGGTCAATTACGTCGTAAGATAGCCTATCATTCTGGGGATATTTGCCGGCATAGCAGCCAAGGCAGTGTAAATTACACCTCATACTTGGCGAAATAACAAAGAAGAAGGGTTGGGACGTATTGTTTTTGCGGGCGAATTCCACTCTCTTACTCCTCCCTCTAAATACGGCGTTAAGAAAAAAATTGCTTATAAGCTTCTTGCGGCATTGAGGGCTCTTTTTAGCTATAAGTTCAATAAATTGGAGGTAGGGATGGTTATTTTCAAAGGCATCCCGAACGGCATTTATGGCAGGGGAGTAAGTCCCATCCTTATCCAGGCCCTCAGCTATTTTAAGAAGCTTGGGCCATGCCTTTTGAAAGGCCTTACCCTGAATTCCTAACAGAATGTTGCCTACTTGGTTGATAATTGCCTCTTCAGCATGGTCAACAATAACATTTTTCTTTCCGCTTAGACTTTCGATCAAGTGATTACTGGGCATGACCGTCACCCCTTTCCTCTATTGCATCAATATCCGTGACTATTATCCCTGAAAATGGCCGAGGGCAGTTCATACCTTGACGCCCTTCTTTTCGGACACCAAGCCATAAAAAATGATGTTCATCAATTCATCAAGATAATGCTCTATCCGCTCTTCGCTTTCCTGAACTAACCATTTAAGCTCAAATCCCCTCAATGCATGGCCAATGGCCCGGGCTGTAAGAAGGACATTATTAAGGTGAAAAATACCCTTTTCTACCCCCTCTTTTAAAATAGAGTAAATGATATTCACCTCCCGTTCGAAGAGTTCATTACGAATACCCTCAGTACTGGGCAGGAGTTTCTCTATCCCCTCCCGATCCAGGTTCAAGATATTTATGCCCTCGCTCATGTATCGGAACTTCGCTCTGACAAAGGCGATTAGCTTATCCTCTGGTAAGGTCTCTTGATCCACCAAAGATGATATCTTTTCAACTATTTCGTTCGCTTCTCGACTAAGGACTTCTAGGTAAACACTGTCTTTGCTTCCGAAATAGTTATAGATGGTCGCTTTGGCCACCCTGGCCATGCGGGCCACCTCGTCCAGACTCGTTTTCCGAAGTCCATACCGCGCAAACATCTTCCTGGCGGTCCCCAGGATAGACTCTAATTTTTCTTGTTTTATCATTTGTTCTCCTAATATTATACTTTTAGACGATATTTGTTTTATAGTATAGATGTAGTCACAAAAAAATATAATGTCAAGAAGAAAATTTAGGTAATGTCCATTGAAAGTTGGTAGTTGTCCGTTGAAAAGAATTGAAAAATCAATTAATTCAAATAGATAGCAACAAAAAGACTGCAAGTTTTTATTTCATCTAAGTGTGCGTATAGGGGCTTGACAAACCAGAATCATAAATTTATTATTAGAATTCATATTCTTTTTTTAGAATATAAATTATGGAAAGGACGATAGGTAGAAGAGAGAAGGAGCGGCTGGCGAGGAGAAGGGAGATCCTCGCTGCGGCTGAGAGGCTCTTTGCCACCAAGGGTTTCTCAAAGACCACCATGGCCGAGATCGCCGAGGAGTCGGAGTTTGCCCTGGCCACGATCTATCAATTCTTCAAGGGGAAGGACGAGATCTACTTCACCCTCATTGAAGAAAAATCGGAGCTGCTCTTTTCCGTCATCAAGGAGGCCATCAAAGGGATCCCTTCATCCATCGAGAAGATCAAGAGGTTGATAGAGATAGAGCTGAACTTCTTTGAGGAAGATAGGGACTTTTTTAAGATCTTTATTACGGAAAGGAGCGGTTTTGAATGGAGCGCGAGAGAGGAGCGGGAGGAGAAGATCAGGCGAATGTATGACTCCTACATTCAGCTCATCGCTAAGGTCATCAGGGAGGGGATAAGAAAGGGGGAGCTCAAGCCGTTGGATCCGAGGGAGATGGCCTATGGGATAGCAGGGATGATCAACTCTTTTATCTTTCATTGGATGCGCAAGACTGAGGTGGAGCCATTGTCGGATAAAGGGGATACATTGACGGAGATGGTATTGGGGGGATTAAGAGGGTAAAAATAGAAGGATAATGAAAGGATAATAAGATGAGGCTTCCTGAGATATCGGTAAGAAACCCGGTCATGACGGTCATGATCTTTTTCGCCATTATCCTCCTGGGGGCTGTAGCCTTGACCAAATTGAAGATAGACCTGCTGCCGGACATTGAACCCCCCCAGGTGAGTGTCCTCACCTTCTGGCCCGGGGCCAGCGCCACCGATGTGGAGTCGGACGTGACCAAGTACATCGAGGATCAGCTCACCACGGTGAATAACCTCGACAGGCTCACCTCCAAATCCCTTGACAACCTCTCGGTAATCAACTGCCGCTTCGAATGGGGGACGGATCTGGACGTCGCCACCAATGATGTGCGGGATGCCCTGGAGTTGGCAAAGAGGGATCTGCCGGAGGACATCGAAAAGCCCTTCATCTTCAGGTTCACCAGCGCCACCATGCCCGTCCTCGCCATGTTTGTCACCGCCGATGAGAGCTACCCCCAGCTCTATCACATCGTCGACAAACAAATAGCCGATGAGCTGAAGAGGGTCCCCGGTGTGGGGGCCATAGTTTTGTACGGGGGGCTCAAACGCCAGATAAACGTCCACTTCGATCTGCACAGGATAGAGGCCTATAACCTCTCCCTGGCCCAGATCAGGCAGGTCCTGGCGGCGGAGAACCTCAACCTGCCGGCAGGGGAGATCAAACTTGGCAGTCAGGCTTATGCCATAAGGATTCCGGGGAGATACCAGAGTGTAGAGGAGATCGGCGATACAGTCATCGGCAATCATCAGGGGAGGCCCATATACTTAAAGGACGTGGCCCAGGTCACCGATTCCTTCAAAGAGGTCACCCTCATGGGGTGGGGTGATTCTAAGCCGGCGGTGGTCTTGCTCATCCAGAAACAGACCGGGATCAACACCGTAGAGGTCATAGACCGGATAAAAGAGAAGCTGAAGGAGATCAAAGGGGGGCTCCCCGGCGACATAAAGATGGGGATCGTGATGGACACCTCGGAGTTCATCCGCTGGTCCATCGATAACCTCAAGGAGAGCCTCTATATAGGGATCTTTCTGGTGATCGTGGTCACCTTCCTGTTCTTGAGGCGTCTGTGGGGGAGTGTGATCATCCTCCTGACCATCCCCTTTTCCCTGATCGCCTGTTTCATCCTCATGCTTATCTTTGAGTTCACCATCAACACCGTCACCCTCATGGCCCTGGTCATCGCATCGGGGGTGGTGGTGGACAACGCCATCGTGATCCTCGAGAATATTACCCGCCATGTAGAGAGGGGGGCAAAGCCGGCGCCAGCGGCCATATACGGCTCCTCGGAGGTAGGGCTGGCCGTGGCGGCCTCTACATTTACCATCGTGGCCGTCTTTATACCCCTCATGTTCATAACTGGCCTCACCGGCATCATCTTCAAACAGCTCGCCTTTGTCATTGTCGTGGCGATCATGGCCTCCCTCTTTATTTCCCTCACCCTTCCCCCGATGTTGGCCTCCAAGGTATTGAGGCCGGCCAGGGGCATCCGTAAGGGGGGCACCGTCGGAAGGGTAAACGAGGCCTTGGAGAGGGGGTTTTCCCGGGTCGAGGAGGTATATGGGAGGCTCCTGGCCTGGTCCCTCGGGAACAAGAAAAAGGTGATCGCCTTCTCCTTATCTCTGTTTGCGGCGAGTATGGCCTTTATCCCGGTGATAGGGACGGAGCTCGTCCCGGACATGGATTCAGGGGATATCAATATCTTCCTTCGCCTCCCTGAGGGGACCAGGATCGAGGAGACCCATAAGGTCATGGAGAGGATAAACTCCTATTTTCGCCAATACGTCCCTGAGGCAAGGCACTATTATGCCTTTGATGGGCAGACAGAAAAGGGTATGGGTGTGGTCCTTGGTTTTGAGGAGGGGCCCAATGTGGGCGAGGTGGGGGCAAAGTTGGTGAGAAAGAGGGAGAGGGAGAGGTCGACAAAAGAGGTGGCCATGATGCTCCGGGAAAAGATCGAGGAGATCCCGGGTATCGGCAACCTCACGGTGAGCGCTACTGCCCCAATCAAGTCGGTCTTCATGGGGGGGATGAAGAGGATATCGATAGAGGTCTGGGGATACAATATGGAGAAGACCGGGGCCATCGCCAAGGAGATAAAAGGGATAGTAGAAAAGGTCCCCGGGGCGACAGATGTGGCCTTGAGCCAAAAGCCACCCCGGCCAGAGCTCTGGGTAGACATAGACCGCAAGAAGGCCTCCTCTCTGGGGGTAAATGTGGCGATGGTGGCCAGTGTAGTCCGGACCAGCTTTTACGGAGATGATCCCACAGAGTTCAGAGATGCGGGGGAGGACTATGACATATTCCTGCGCCTCGGGGACAGGGACAAGAACAGGATCGCCAGCCTCCTGGAGGTCCCCATACCCACCTTATTGGGCAACCAGGTAAGGCTGGGGAATATCGCTCGGGTAAGGGAGGGTTATGGCCCTGTAGAGATAGAGAGGCGCAACCGACAGCGGATCGTAAAGGTGGAGGCCAACACCTTCGGAAGACCTCTGGGGGATGTGGTGAGGGATATAGAGAAAGGGATCGCCCAGATCCGCGTCCCCGAAGACGTGAAGGTCAGATTCGGGGGCGAGACCGAGGAGCAGCAGAAGGCCTTTCGGGACCTGGGGCTCCTCTTTGTCCTGGGGATCATCCTCGTCTATATGGTGATGGCCTCCCAGTTCAAGTCCTTCCTCCACCCCTTCGTCATCATGTTTTCCCTACCCTTTGCCGTCACCGGGGTGATTCTGATCTTCCTTCTCACGGGCACCACCCTCTCTCTCTTCTCCTACCTCGGTTTGATCATGCTCATGGGGATCGTGGTGAAGAACGCCATCGTGCTGGTGGATTACGTCAACATCCTCAGGGAGAGGGGCCTTTCCCTCTTTGATGCTATCACAACAGGGGGGGCGAACCGATTAAGGCCTGTCTTGATGACCACCCTGACCACATTTTTTGGGATGCTCCCCATGGCGCTCTCCAGGGGAGAGGGTTCGGAGATCTGGAACCCCCTGGGCCTCACCATGATAGGGGGGCTGATTGTCTCCACCCTGGTTACCTTAATCCTCGTGCCGGTGATTTATTCCATCTTCGAGGCCCGCAGCTTTAAGGAGATCTCAGGGAGAAGCCGATGAAGATGATTTGGATCGTATATGATATCGACCGCGAAGAGGAGGTAATGGAGGTCTTAAATAGGTCGGATATCGATGCCTACACTAAATGGGAGAGGGTCTTGGGTGAGGGGAAGAAGAGCGAGCCAAAGCTGGGGACCCACGCCTGGCCCGGCTTTAACTCCGCCCTGGCCATAGCAGCAGAAGAGGATGAGGCCCTTCGTCTCTTAGAGGGGCTGCGTGAGCTTGCCAGGGGCGTAGGATATGCCGGCATCAAGGTCTTTGTGTGGCCGTTGGAAGAGATCATCTGACGGCCGGCTTCCATCTGGCTGGAGGATCAAATGGGGCAAATTTTTCCTTGCAGGATCAAATAGGGTGTGATGAGATGACTATCACTCATTTGGGGCGCCATTAATGGCATCCTCTTCCTCTTTGAAGAGGAGTTAAACAGAGAGATCATCGGGATGGATTTGGAGCAGTTGATCTCATATACCCTTGACCTTTTTATAAAGGCCTTGTGGAAAAAGTAGGGAGGACGATAACATGAAAATGACTTCTTGCCTGTTGGTCAGCCTATTTTTCATATTGACCCTCTCCCCCTCCTTTGGAGAGGAGGATATCCCCCCTCTCACATTGCATGAGAGCATTGAGATCGCCCTGCAGAGGAGCCCCACCGTCAAGGCGGCCAAGGCGGCCATCAAGGAGGCGGAATTCAGGCGCCGGGCCGCCATCAGCGACTTCCTCCCCCAGGTGAGCACCCAATACAGCTATACCAGGTTGGATGAGGAACCAGCTTTTAGCATTCCCTCCATGGGGATTAGGACTACTGTGGGGAACAGGGATGTCTACGATTGGACCAGTACTGTCACACAACCCATCTTTACTGGTGGGGCCCTCATCAATAGCTATCTGTTGGCCAAGTTGGGGGTGGATACAGCCAAGGTTGAACTGGAGATGACTAGGCTCGACCTGATCCTCCAGGTCAAGGAGGCCTATTATGGTGTATTAAAGGCCGAAAAGTTCCTGGAGGTGGCCGAACAAGCGGTCCGACAACTCGAGTCCCACCACAAGGTGGCCAAGGCCTTTTTCGATGTGGGGATGATCCCCAAAAACGATCTCCTCCAGGTAGAGGTCCAACTGGCCCAGACAAGGCAGGATCTTATAAAGGCCCAAAACGGCCTCGCTGTTGCCCGCGCCGTCTTCAACACCCTCCTGCGCCGGTTGTTAGATGAGGAGGTCAAACTGGTGGAGGTCCTTCAATATCGACCCATACAGGTTGATCTGGAGGCCTACACTGAGGAGGCATATAGGAAGAGGCCTGAGATAAAGGCGGCTGAGCTAGGGATAAAGTCGGCGAAAAGGGGGGTAGGTCTGGCTGCCAGTGGCCTCTTCCCCCAGGTAAGCGTCCTTTATAATTACGAACGCCAGGGAGATGATCCCTCGGTCAGCGGGTCCAGATATAAACCTGATGAGGATAGTTGGAACGTGATGGCCCTGGCCCAATGGAATATATGGGATTGGGGGAAGACTTGGTGGGGGGTAGGGGAGAACAAGGCCAAGGTCTTTCAGGCGGAGTGCGCCCTGCAGGAGGCTAAAGATGGGGTGAGGCTGGAGGTCAAGGAGGCCTATCTGAACTTAAAGGAGGCGGAAAAGAAGATCAGGGTGGCCGAGAAGGCGGTGAGCCAGGCAGATGAGAACTTCCGCATAAATGAGGAGAGGTATAAGGGGCAGGTGGCTACTTCCACCGATGTGCTGGACGCCCTGACCCTCCTGACCCAGGCCAGGACCAACTATCATGCCGCCCTGAGCGACTACAACATCGCCAGGGCCCGTCTAAAAAGAGCGATCGGAGAGAGGTGAGGGCAAGTGCTCAATGCAAAATGCATAATGCAAATTGAAAAATGCAAAATAGAAGAAATTTAAAGGTTATTAGACTTCGCAGCAAACAGCATTAAATTTACTGTTAAACTTAAAAGAACTGCTGTAGGACGGCACATAGCAAGCCAGTTGATGCGAGCAGCTACTTCTTCCGGAGCAAATTATGAAGAGGCTTGTGGAGCTGAAAGTAAAGTAGATTTCATACATAAAATGCAACTTGTTTTAAAGGAATTACGGGAATCTTTATATTGGCTGAAACTGGCAGAGAAAACCGGGTTAATTGCAGGCAAGGAGTTACAACCATTGATGGATGAAGCTAATGAATTGGTCAAAATTGTTGCAAAGTCCGTAATTACTGCGAAAAAGGATAAGAAATAATTTTATACTTTGCATTTTGCAATCTTCATTTTTCAATGTTGTATTCACGCTGCGCCTCACTTGTCCTTCGCAAAATCGCCTTCGGCGACTTCGTGAATACAAGACGATGAGGAGGTGAAAGAGATGAAGACACACCTAATGGGAAAGATCCTTGTCTTATCCTTGGCGATAATGATATTCTTTATCTTTGGCTGCAAAGATAGGGGTGCAAAAGAGGCAGTTGAGGCGGCCATCCCTGTGGAGGTGGTAAGGGCTAGGCATGCCACCCTGAAGAGATATATCTCGGCGATGGGGAACATCTTGCCCAGGCAGCAGGTGGTCATCAACCCCAAGGTGTCTGGGAAGATCGAGAAGATATATGTGGATGAGGGTGATTTCGTGAGAAGGGGCGCCCCTTTGGTCCAGCTGGAGAAGACCGATTTCTCCATTGCCCTGGAGGCGGCCGAGGCAGCCCTGGCCGAGGCAACAGCCCACCTGGAGCAGGCAGAAAGGGACTATAAACGCTTCTCCCAACTCATCGAGAAGAAGGTCATCTCCCAACAGCGATACGAGGAGGTAAGGACGGCCTATGAGCTGGCCCAGGCCCGTCATCGATCGGCCCAGGCTGCCCTGAGAAACGCCCGGACTCAACTGGCCGATACCCTTATTACTGCCCCCTTCTCCGGCTATGTGACCGCCCGTTTCATGGACCCAGGGCAGAGGGCCTACACTATGCCCCCTTCTAACATCCTCGAGATAATGGATATCTCCCAGGTGAGGTTGATTATCGATATTGTTGAGAGGGAGCTACCTCACATAAAGATCAAGACACCGGTGGAGGTGGAGGTGGATGCCTATCCTGATCAAAACTCCTCTGGAGAGGTGGACACTATCTATCCCAAGCTCGATCCCGTCACGAGGACCTTTAAAGTAGAGGTGGTCATCGCCAACAAGGACGCCAGGTTGAGAGCAGGGATGTATGCGAGGGTTAGGATATTGGCACAGCGAATAGAGACCCTTGTCGTACCCAGAGATGCGGTCATGAGGATGCCTGCCACCGGGGTGGACTATGTCTTTGTGATAAAGGAAGGGAAGGCCCAACAGAGGAACGTCCAGACCGGTCTTGCAGAGGAGAACCTAGTGGAGGTAAGAGATGGGGTACAAGAGGGGGAAATGGTGGTGGTGGCCGGCCAGCACAACCTGAGGACAGGGGCAAAGGTGAAGATAAGGGTGCAAAAGGATACAACCGAGGGGTAGAGGACGGTGGAGATCAAAGGAGGACCAAAAAAATCGCTTGCGATCGTCATCTTGCTCCTTTTTCTTG
>JAFDHG010000044.1 GCA_019308925.1 Deltaproteobacteria bacterium | reverse complement strand
AATTCATGGCAATTTATGTTCAACTTGATGCTATATCTATTTAATTTGTCAAAGAGCATGGCCTGATGGCCTGAAAATAGAAAATCTATATATAAGGTTTCTGCAGTAGACTCATAATTGATTAATTGAGCCTCATCCTGTTTTGTTATCATTTTAATTGCCTTGTTTTCTACAAAAACTTTATTCTCTATCAATAGATCGGCTCGAAACCTTCTCTCAAATGTAACATTCTTATATATTGAACATCTAATTCTATCTGTCTTTGGTAAGCGATATTCATTAAATCTAGTTCATAACACAAAGCGTCTTCATACACCGATTCCAGATAACCAGGACCGAGTTCTTTATACACTTCCTGTGCTGCTCCTATAATTTTATAAGTTAAATCTTCATATAGTAATTTGCTCATTGTTTACATTTCAGGTGATACTCCGTGGCTTTCCGTAGTGAACTCTTACCTCTTTCCTAGATATCGCTCCTTTTCGCTGTAGATGCACCCACAATATTGTTGGCGGTATAGCCCCAGGGCCTTGGACTCTTCGATTCCCTCTTGCCAGCCTTTTCGAAAATCCCGATAGAGGAATTTCACCCCCTGTCTTTTCCCTACTGCGTTGCCGATCTCTTGAATGAGCTGATGATTCTGGTGCTTGCTGTGAAGGAGGGTAGAGGTAAAGGCATCGAATTTCCCTCTTTTTGCCACCTGAGCCGTTGCCTCCAGCCGGAGGTGGTAGCAGAACCGACACCGATTCTCCTCTCGAAAGACAATCCCCCTGAGAAACTCTTCCAGGGTATATTCGTCTCGATAGATCACTTTAATTTCTGCCTGCTTCTCATAATCCCTCACCGCCTCCAGCCTCCGCATATACTCTTGATAGGGGTGGATGTTGGGGTTGTAGAAGAAGCCCATTACCTCCCATCCCTCCTCGCGTAAGACCTTCAGGGGGTAGATGAGGCAGTTGGCACAACAGATATGAATTAATACCTTCAATTTCCCTTGCGCTCCTTCAGGGCTGCATGGGCAGCGGCCAAGCGCGCGATGGGGACTCGATAGGGAGAACAGCTCACATAATCGAGCCCCACCTGATGGCAGAACTCCACAGAACTCGGTTCCCCCCCATGCTCTCCACAGATCCCTATCTTCAGGTCAGGTCTGGTCGCACGGCCTTTTCTTACGCCAATATCCATCAATTGCCCTACACCAGTCCGGTCGAGTTTTTCAAAGGGATCAGAATCCCAGACATCGGCATCAAGGTATGCACGCAGAAATTTGCCTGCATCGTCCCGGCTTATCCCAAAGGTGGTCTGGGTCAGGTCATTGGTCCCGAAGGAGAAGAACTCCGCCTCCTGTGCCACCTGGTCGGCAGTCAGGGCACCGCGTGGGATCTCGATCATGGTCCCCACCTTGTATTCCACCTCCATACCATAGCGTGAGAAGACCTCATTGGCCACTTCCTCCACCAGTTGTCTCTGGTTTCCCAACTCCCGTACGTCTCCTACCAGGGGGATCATCACCTCCGGGTGGACCTTTATCCCCTCTTGAGCCACCTCACAGGCGGCCTCGAAGATGGCCCTGGCCTGCATAGCGGTGATCTCAGGATAGACGATCCCCAAGCGACAACCCCGGTGGCCCAGCATGGGGTTGGCCTCATGCAGGGCCTCCACCTTAGTCTCTAGCCGCTCCGGGGAGACCCCCATCTTACGGGCCAGTTCCTCGATCTCTTGGGACGTATGTGGAAGAAATTCGTGCAGAGGGGGATCCAGGGTCCGGATGGTGACCGGCCTCTGGCCCATCACCCGCAAGATCCCCTTGAAGTCCTCCTTCTGAATGGGCAGCAGCTTGGCCAGGGCCTCCTCTCTCCCATCTCTGTCCTCGGCCAAGATCATCTCCCTGACTGCATCGATCCGATCCCCTTCAAAGAACATATGCTCGGTACGGCACAAGCCTATCCCTTCGGCCCCAAAGGCGAGGGCAATCTGGGCCTGATCGGGCTTGTCCGCATTGGTCTGCACCCCCAATCTCCTGGCCTCATCGGCCCAAGACATCAACTCTGCATAGTAGCCGTAGATCTGGGATTCCTCAGGCCGCAAGCTTTGCTCGATGAGCACCTGCAGGATCTCGGAAGGTCTGGTAGGGATCCTGCCCAGGATCACCTCCCCGGTGGTCCCATCAATGGAGAGGTAGTCCCCTTGCCTGACCATGCGGCCGTTGACCTCCATCTCCCGCCTCTTGTAGTCTATGTCCAGGGCACCGCAGCCCACCACACAGACCTTGCCCATCTGCCTTGCCACCAAGGCCGCATGGGAGGTCATCCCCCCACGGGCGGTGAGGATACCCTGAGCGGCGTTCATCCCGCGTATGTCCTCTGGGGAGGTCTCGATCCTCACCAAGATGAGCTCCTCCCCCCGAGCCGCCCACTCCTCGGCATCAGGGGCATTGAAGACCACCTTACCCGATGCTGCCCCTGGTCCGGCGTTCAGGCCATAGGCCAGGAGGCGTCCCTCAGCGATGGCCTGCCTCTTCTGTTGGGGGTCAAAGATGGGCCTCAACACCTGGTTTAGCTGGTCGGGCTCCACCCGCAAGAGGGCCTCCTCCTTGGTGATCAATCCCTGCCGCACCATATCAACGGCCATTCGCAGGGCAGCCAACCCGGTGCGCTTCCCGACCCTGGTCTGGAGCATCCAAAGTTTACCCTGCTGGATGCTGAACTCGACATCCTGCATATCCCGGTAGTGATGATCGAGCTTGTTGCGGATCTCCTCCAATTGCTGATAGACTTCAGGCATCTCCTCTTCCAGGGTGAGGATGTCCTTGTCGCCCTTCTGTTGTCTATTGATGGGTTGGGGGGTGCGGATCCCGGCCACCACATCCTCTCCCTGGGCGTTCATTAGATATTCTCCATAAAAGATGTCTTCGCCGGTGGCTGGATCCCTGGTAAAGGCCACACCCGTGCCTGATGTCTTCCCCATGTTGCCGAAGACCATGGACTGGACGTTCACGGCGGTCCCCAGGTCATCTGGGATGCTGTTGAGCTTCCGATAGGCGATGGCCCTCGGGTTTTGCCAAGAACCGAAGACCGCCCCGATGGCCCCCCAGAGCTGTTCTTTGGGGTCTTCGGGGAAATTAACCCCTAGCCTTTTCTTTATTTCCTCCTTGTATTCATGAACGAGTTCCTTCAGGTCCTGGGCGCTCAACTCATGATCGTAGTTGACACCCCTGGTCTTCTTTTTGGTATCCAGGATCACCTCAAAGGGATCCAGTTCATCCTTTTCCTGGGGTTTGAGCCCCAAGACCACATCGCCGTACATGGCTACAAACCGACGATAGCAGTCGTAGGCAAAGCGTTCATCTCCTGTGTGCTTGGCCAATCCTTGCAGCGTTTCATCGTTGAGACCAAGATTCAGGATGGTGTCCATCATCCCAGGCATGCTCACGGCAGCACCGGAGCGCACCGAGACCAAGAGGGGATTTTCAGGGTCACCAAACCTGGCCCCCATGACCTCCTCCATGCGTGAAAGCGCCGCCTCCACCTCTGCCTTCAGCTCAGGGGGATAGGCCCCGTCATGCTCGGAGTAATAACGGCAGACCTCTGTAGAGATGGTGAAACCAGAGGGAACGGGTATGCCGAGGTTGGTCATCTCCGCCAGATTGGCCCCTTTGCCCCCCAACAGGGCCTTCATCTGGGCATTTCCATCCGCCCTTCCCTCACCGAAGAAATAGACATATTTGGGCATCTTGTCCTCCTATATTCCTACACTAGAGTTTTATACGTATGTTAACCGAGTTCGCCTACCCCTACCTGGGAGAAATCGGCCATCTGGGAGAAGAGCTCGGCGATCTCATCCAAAAGGGCCAAGCGATTGGCTCGCAATTTCTCATCCTCGGCCATGACCAAGACGTGGTCGAAAAAATCATCCACCGGGACCCGGAGCCTGGCCAACTCCACCAAGGCCCCCTCATAGTCTCCGCCCTTGATCAAGTCAGAGAACCTCCCCTCGATCTCCTGGTAGTGCCGATGGAGGCCCTCCTCCTGGGAGGTCTCGAAGAGGGAGGGATCGACCCCTTTTTTGTGGTCCACCCCCTTCAATATGTTGGCCACCCTCTTGAAGGCCACTGCCAAGGGCTCAAACTCAGGCCTGCCCCTGAACGTGGTCAAGGCCTTCACCCGGAGATGGGCATCCATCAGATCATCCACCTGGATAGCCAGCACGGCCTCCACTAAGTCAACAGGATATCCCTGTGAGACCAGCAGGTTGACGAACCTTCCCCGAAAGAAGGCCAGGACATCGGCCTGGATCTCCTCAAGAGATCGTTCTGTCTTGGCCATCAAGATGTCCAGGCCCATGCTGATCATCCTTTGTAGCGAGACAGTATAACCCTTGCCCACGATGATATGGATGATACCCAGGGCCTGTCGCCTCAGGGCAAAGGGATCAGAAGTACCGGTGGGGATCAAACCCACCCCGAAACAGCCGATGATGGTATCCAGCTTATCGGCGATGCTGACCAGGTCCCCTGCTGTTGTGGTAGGAAGCTCATCACCAGCAAACCTGGGCAGGTAGTGTTCATAGATCATCTGGGCCACTGCGGGGTCTTCACCGCTGTGCAGGGCGTACTCCCTCCCCATCACCCCCTGTAGCTGGGGAAATTCCCCCACCATCTCAGTGACCAGGTCCGCCTTGCACAGATAGGCCCCCCTTGCCACCACCTCCTTATCCTTGGGGGCCAGATCCCCAGCCAACCTCATGGCCAGCTCCCGGAGGCGCATGACCTTCTCGTAGGAGGTCCCCAGCTTGGCCTGAAAGATCACTCCCTTCAGCTCCTCCACCCTCTCCTCCAGGGGGATCTTTTGGTCCTCTTGGAAGAAGAATTGGGCATCGGCGAGTCTGGCCCGCAGGACCCGCTCATTACCCTCCCTTACCACCCCCATATCAGGGGTCTTGGTGTTGCTCACGGTGACGAAATAGGGCGAAAGTCTCCCCTCTTCATCCACAACTGGGAAATACCTCTGATGCTGTTGCATAGCGGTGATCAAGACCTCTTTAGGGAGGTTGAGGTATCCATCGTCAAAGCTGCCGCAGATTGCCACTGGATACTCCACCAGATAGGTGACCTCCTCCAGGAGATCCTCATCTTCCAGGGGTTTGCCCCCTACTTGCTGGGCCGCCTCATGGATACCTCGGCGGATCAATTCTTTGCGTTCCTCCGGATCCACAATCACACAGGCCTGGCGGAGTCCCTCCAGATAGTCTTTGAGCCCCTTTACCTCAATGGGATCAGGGTGCAGAAAGCGGTGTCCTTGTGTAAAAGGGCCACTGGTCAAATTCTCCAGGGCAAAGGGGACCACCTCCCTGTCGAAAATGGCCAAGATCCAGTGGATGGGGCGGGCAAAGCGGATTTCCAGATTAGACCAGCGCATCGACTTCGGAAAGGGGATGGAGGTGATCAGGCGGGGGAGGACCCCGGAGAGGATCTCGCTGGTCTGCCTCCCTTCTTCCTGCTTTCGCGCACAGAGGTACTCCCCTTTCTCTGTCTCCACTACCTCTAGGTCTTCCACTCGCACCCCCTCCCTCTGGGCAAATCCCAGAGCGGCCTTAGTGGGCCTTCCCTGGGGGTCAAAGGCGGCACTCTTTGGGGGGCCGATCCTCTCCCTCTCCAAGGGGCGCTGTCTCTCCTCCAGCTCGGCGAAGAGGGTGAGTCGGCGTGGGGTGCCCATCCATTTGATCCCCCCCCAATCCACCCTTTGGGCCTCCAGCTCCTTTTTTAGGGTTTCCCCCATCCCCTCCAGGGCCTGGGGTATAAAAAGGGAGGGGATCTCCTCTGTCCCTACTTCCAGCAACATCCCTTTCTTCATTGCTGATTCCTCAACAACGGGTAGCCCATCTCCTCCCTCTGGCGTAGATAGAGATCGGCGCAGCCGCGTGCCAGCCCCCGCACCCGGAGGATGAAGCCCATCCTCTCGGTGACGCTGATGGCCCCCCTTGCCTCTAGGAGGTTGAAGGTATGAGAGCACTTTAGACAAAAATCATAGGCGGGCAGGGTCAATCCCTTCTCAATGAGCTTCTTCGCCTCCTCTTCGTACATCTCAAAGAGTCGCAAGAGCATCCCCACGTCGGCCTCCTCAAAGTTATACCGGGAGAACTCCACCTCACCCTGATGGTGGATGCCCCCATAGCGGATGCCATCGGTCCAGAGCAGGTCGAAGACGTTCTCCACCCCCTGCAGGTACATGGCGATCCTCTCGATTCCATACGTGATCTCCACTGAAACCGGCCTCAGATCGATCCCCCCTGCCTGCTGAAAATAGGTGAACTGGGTGATCTCCATTCCATCCAGCCACACCTCCCAGCCCAATCCCCAGGCCCCCAGGGTAGGGGATTCCCAATCGTCCTCCACAAACCTGATGTCATGGGCCAGGGGGTCAATCCCGAAGCTGCGCAGGCTATTCAGATATATCTCCTGGATTTCGAGGGGGGAGGGCTTCATAATGACCTGATATTGATAGTAATGTTGCAGGCGGTTGGGGTTTTCACCATAGCGGCCGTCGGTGGGGCGTCGTGAGGGTTCCACATAGGCCACCCTCCATGGCTCGGGTCCGAGGACCCGCAAGAAGGTGGCAGGATTGAAGGTCCCGGCCCCCACCTCGATATCATAAGGCTGTTGTATGACACAACCCTGCTCGGCCCAAAATCTCTCCAAGGCCAAGATCAGCTCTTGAAATGTCACCTTATCCTCCTAAAAAACCTCGTGAGAGTTTTCCTCCCCCTCGATGATAAAAAAATATCGTTTCCTAAAATAGGATTCAAGGATTCTAGGACTCAAGGGTTCAAGTGTCTGTTTTTCACTAGAACCCTAGATTCCTATACCCCTAGAACCCTTGTTCCCAAAAGGTCGTCCTGAATCTCCTCCATCACCTTTAATGACCTCAACCCCTTGCCCAACTGATACTGGATGAACCGGGGCAGGACCTCCCTGCCCTCGGAGAGTGCTTGGGGGGAAAACTGAATCCCCTCCACCTCCCTCAGATCCATAGCCAGGGCCATATCCATAGCCTTCAGAGTCCCCCCGGAGATGGGGATGGCCCCACGGGCCTTTGTCTGACATCCCTTGCAGACTATCCCCCCATGGCGATAGCTGAACCATGCCTCCTGTCCGGGGGAGATCCCCTGTGCGCAGATGGTGCACTCCGACAATCTGGGCCGATAACCCAAGAGGGCGAGGACCCGTAGTTCAAAGACCCGCAGGTACTCCTCACGGGGGGTGAAATCATTGAGCAAGGCCAAAAAGGCCACCAATAGTTGAAAGAGTTGGGGGTTGGGCTCCTTCTCCCCCGTCATCTCCTTCACCATCTCTAGGAAATAGCTACCATAGAGGACCTTAGAGATATCCTCACCAATCTGGGAAAAGGGTTGTATAATATCAGCTTGATCTACTCTGATCAACCCTCCTCTCCCTTCGGAGAAGATGATCCGGATGTAGGAGAATGGCTGCAGGTTATTGACGAACCTCCTCTTACTCCTCTTTGCCCCCTTGGCGATCCCCCTTATCTTGCCCAGATCATAGGTGTAGAAGGTAACGATGATGTCGGACTCTCCAAAATCGGCGTGGTGGATCACCACGGCATCGGTCTTCCGAAGATACATCTCAATAAATGATATGTTTTAAGAAGATGGTAGCGGTCCCCAGGTAGATCACGATCCCCGCAATGTCGTTGGCCGTGGTCACGAAAGGACCAGAAGCGATAGCGGGGTCTATGTGGACCTTCCGAAAAAAGGAGGGTATCAATGCCCCCATGGTGCAGGCCACAGTCATGGCGATGATCATGGCCACACAGACCACCACCCCGATGGCTGGATTTCCATGCCAAAGGGTCCCCACCACCCCCACCACCGCGCCGCAGACAAGGCCCATGATGATCCCCACCCGTACCTCCTTAAAGAGGATGCTGGTCAACCGGGCATACTCGAGGCGTCCTGTGGCAAACCCCCTGATCATAATAGTCGAGGACTGCAGCCCTGCATTTCCCCCCATGGCCGTGATCACCGGGATAAAGGTCACCAGGGCCAGGACGTCCCGGATGGTTATCTTGAAGAGCCAAAGGAGATACCCGGTGATCAATCCCCCCAGGAGGTTGGTAATCAGCCATGGAAACCTCAGCCGAGAGACCTTCAGGATATCATCTACATAGACGAACTCCTCCTCCCTGGTCCCGGCCATCTTCAGGAAGTCCTCTGTGGCCTCATCCCGCAGGATGTCAATGACGTCGTCTACGGTTATGACCCCCACCAGCTTGTTCTCTTCGTCCACCACGGGAACGGCCAAGATGTTGTATTTTTCCACCACTCTGGCCACCTCTTCTTGGTCTTCATGGGTCTGGGTACTGAAGACCTCTGTGATCATGATGTCCCGCAAACGCTTTTGCGGCGGGACCAGCAAGAGTTGCCTCAGAGAAACCACTCCTACCAAATGATTTCGGTCATCCACCGCATAGATATAAAAGACCATCTCCGCATCAGCGGCCTTCTGCACTGCCTTGATAGCTTCCCTTACAGTGATATCCTCGTGGAGGGCGAAGTAGTTGGGGTTCATGATCCGGCCGGCGGTCTCATCGGGATAGCTGAGCAGACCCTCCACATCCTCCAAATCCTCTTTCTTCATCTCCTGGAGGATCTTCTCCGCCAGCTCCTCAGGCAAGTTGCCGATGATCTCTGCGACATCATCCGAGGGCATCTCCTGGAGGATATGGATCACTCTATCGGTATCCATGGACTGCAGGAGGCGAGCCCCCGCCACCCACTCGATCTCACTCAAGACCTCGGCGGCCTCGGCGGGATCTTTGATCAGATTGAAGATGGCCCTCTGTTCAGCTTCGCTAAAGTAGGGGAAGATGTGGGCGACATCAGCTGGATGGAGCTTCTCTATCACCTTGCTGAGATTCACCACGGCCTGTCGCCGAAGCAACTTTTTCATGGTCTCCAGTGTTACCTGAAGTCTGGGGGTAAGCATGGTCCTTCCTTTATAACTGTTTAGCAGTTTAAAATAAACTGCTAAACAGTATTGCAAATTGAAAAATGCAGAATGTAAATTGAAAAGTCAAAGAGATTTTTAATAACTTTGCATTTTGCACCTTGAAATCTCATTCTTGCATTGAAGTTTAGCCATTTTTAAAATGGCTAAACTGTTACTATATCTTATGTATCAATACCTCCCTCGGTTTAACGCCATCAGAGGAACCTACTATCCCCTCCTCCTCCATCCGCTCAATGATCCTGGCCGCCCGATTATACCCTATCCTGAACTTCCTTTGAATGAGGGAGATGGAGGCCTGTCCGGTTTGGGCCACAAAGGCCACGGCATCATCGTACTTTTCATCGTACTCCTCATCCTCTGCACGCTTGCGCTCCCTTCGCTCCCGTAGGATGCTCTTGTCATATCTGGGGCCCCCTTGTTGACGCCAGAACTCCGCCAACCTCCTGATCTCACCCTCGGAGACATAGGCCCCATGGATGCGGCGCAGTTTGGAGCTCCCGGGAGGCAGAAAAAGCATATCGCCGGATCCCAAGAGGTGCTCGGCCCCATGGGCATCTAAGATGGTTCTGGAGTCGGTCTTGCTGGAGACCTGAAAGGAGATCCGGGCCGGGAAGTTTACCTTAATCAACCCCGTTAGGACATCGACCGAGGGGCGCTGGGTGGCGAGGATCAGGTGGATCCCCGCAGCCCGGGCCATCTGGGCCAAGCGGATGATGGATTCCTCCACCTCCCTACCCGATACGATCATCAGGTCGGCCAGTTCATCGATAACCACCACCACGTAGGGGAGCCTTTTTTGCGGCGTTACCCCCTCCTCTAAATCCAGAGCAGGGGGTTCTTTCTCCTCCGTCACCTTTTGATTGTAGTTGTCGATGCTTCTGAACCCCTTCTCCGCCATCATGGAGTATCTCCTCTCCATCTCCTCCACCATCCACCTGAGGGCGATAGCGGCCTCTTTGGGATCAGTCACTACGGGTAACAGCAGGTGGGGGATACCTTCGTAAGAAGGGAGCTCCAGCATCTTGGGATCGATGAGGAGAAACGTGACATCATCTGGGGTGGCCTTGAACAAAATATTGCAGATCATACAATTTATCGAGACACTCTTGCCAGATCCGGTAGATCCGGCCACCAAGAGGTGGGGTAGCCGGGCAAGATCGATCATAAAGGGATTGCCGGAGATATCTTTGCCTATAGCCAGGGTCAACTTGGACTTGGCCCCCTGAAAGAGCTCAGAACTCACCACATCCCTCAAGTGGACGGTCTCGCGCACTGGATTCGGGATCTCTATCCCGACCACTGGTTTGCCAGGGACGGGGGCCTGTATCCTAATGCTGAGGGCGCTGAGGGCTAAGGCTAGGTCGTCCTCCAGGTTGAGGATCCTGTTGACCTTTATCCCCGGAGCGGGCTCAAACTCATAGACGGTCACGATGGGACCAGGTCTCACCCCCACCACCTTCCCCTCCACGCCGTAATCCCTGAGTTTCCCCTCCAAGATCTGGGAGTTGGCCCATAAGACCTCCTCGGACACTGTCATCTCCCCTCCCTTTGTTCCTTCGAGCAGCGCCAGGGAGGGGAGGTGGTAACCCCCTTCTGTTGGCTCTGGAAAGGGGAGGAGTTCTTGTCTCGGTTTGACCTCTTTCTGCCCTTTAGGGGATAGGATAATAGGGGGAGGGGAGACCTCTTTGGTCCTGGCGCTTTTAAGATCTCTCTTCTTCTTCCATTTCCCGAAGCGCAGATCCTTGACCTTCACTATCCAACGGGAGACATTACCCACGAGCTTCCCTAATTCTACCACCCCCTTCTTTAGGGATATACCCGTGGTCAACATCACCGAGGAGATAAACCACAGGGTGACCAAGAGGGATGCTCCTACCATACTGAGGTATTTCCTCAACAGGGCCCCCAGGACCTTCCCCAAGACCCCTCCTGCCATCCCCTCAAAGGAGAAGATCTTCACCTCTCCCAGAAGGAGGTCCAGAAGGGTGGATAAGGAGATCAGCAAGAGGACAAAACCCCCCAGGCGGAGCCCTCTGGACTCGGTTCCCCAGTTAACGAAGAAGACAATCCCCATCGCAAAGAAGATCAGGGGGAAGAGGAGGGAAGCACAGCCGAAGACCTGCCAAAGGAGGTCAGAGAGGTAGGCTCCTACTAATCCTCCCAAGTTGTGAACATGGGAGGAGAGGGGCTGATAGAGGTTAAAGGAGGGATCTTGGGGGTGAAAGGAATAAAGGCACAGAAAGAGGAAGACCCCGCACCCCATCAGGATGATGCCAGCGATCTCACGGGCTAAATCCCTTCTGGCCATCCTCTAACCTCCTACATCTCGATGATCACAGGAATGATCACGGGCCTGCGGTCCATCTCTTTGCGGAAGAATCTCTTGAGGGCTCTGCGAACCAGTTCCTCCACCTCGAACTCTTCGGTCTTAGACTCCAGAGGGGTGCCATTCAAGGCCTCCTTGATGACCTCCTTGACCTGTTGTAGGACTTCACCTTTTTTCTCCTCGAAGAGGAACCCACGGGAGATGATGTCTGGCCCTGATACAACCTCCCCTGTGCGTTCATTGATGACCATCACGGGGATCACCATTCCATCTTCGGAGAGTTGCTTCCTGTCCCTCAAGACCACATCTTCCACATCCCCCACCTCTTTACCGTCGACAAAGACCTTTCCCACCTCCACCCTGTCGATGATCTTCCCCTCACCATTATGAAAGGATATCACATCCCCATCTTCGGCCAGTAGCAACCTTTCCTCGGCCATCCCCACCTCTCTGGCCAATTGGATGTGTTGAACCAGGTGGCGGTGCTCACCATGGATGGGGATGAAATATTTGGGTTGGATTAGATTGAGCATCGACCTCAACTCCTCGCGATAACCATGTCCGGATACATGGATGGCGGATATCTTCTCGTAGATGACGTCCGCTCCTCGGCGACAGAGGTGGTTGATCATATGGGTGATGGCCTTCTCATTGCCCGGGATAAAACGTGAGGAGAGGATGATAGTGTCCCCCTTTTGTATCCGGACATCCTTGTGGTTGTCCATGGCCATGAGGCTCAGGGCCGACATGGGCTCTCCTTGACTCCCCGTTGTAAACAGGAGCAACTTTTCCGGGGGGTACTTATCTATCTTCTTAACATCCACCACCCCGTCGGGAGGAAAGTGCATATAGCCCAGCTCTCTGGCGATCCTGGTATTGGTCAGGATATTTCTCCCCACCAAGGCTACCTTTCGCTCATATTCGGCTGCGATGTCCATCACCTGTTGGATGCGTTGAATGTTGGAGGCAAACAGCGCCACGATGACCCTCCCCTTGCTCACCCTGATGATCTCCTCCAATTTTTGACCGATTTCCCTCTCCGATAAGGTATACCCCTCCCTTTCGGCATTGGTGCTATCGGACAGCAGGACCAATACCCCTTTCTCCCCATACTCGGCGAACTTCCTCAGGTCGGTCAAATCCCCTCCAGCTGGGGCCTGATCTATCTTGAAATCACCCGTGTGGACCAAGACCCCGACCGGCGTGGTGATCCCCAGACCCACGCCGTCGATGATGCTGTGGCAGGTTCGAATAAACTCCACCTGAAAGGGGCCGATCTTCACCTGTTCCCTTGGCCTCGCTTTTCTGAATTTTACCTTACCAATACCTTTGTGCTCCTGTAGTTTCTCCTGCACCAGGGCCAGGGTAAAGGGGGTTCCATAGACGGGGACCTTGAGCTCCTTGAGGACAAAGGGGAGGGCCCCTATATGGTCTTCATGACCATGGGTGAGGATGATGGCACTCACATGATCCCTCTTTTGGCGGAGATAGCTGATGTCGGGAATCACCATGTCGATCCCCAACATATAATCCTCCGGGAACATCAGGCCCGCATCGATAACGATGAGGTCGTCTTTGTACTCCAAGACCATCATGTTGAGACCGATCTCCCCCAGCCCCCCTAAAGGGATCACTCTCAGACCATCATGCCGCATCTCTGTGCTCCCTGATCAGGACGGGAAAGTTGGCCCTGATCCTCTCCTCTACTTCCTTCATTAATTTCTCCCTATGCTTCATGGTGAGACCCGTGGTCTCAATGGGACGATCGATGACGATCCCTATCTCCCCCTTCTTGATCCTGAGGGTATCCCTGGGCATGATCTCCCATGTCCCATCGATGGTGATGGGGATGATGGGTACCCCCGCCTTAATGGCCAAGGTGAATCCCCCCTTCATAAAGGGTTGAAGGGTCCCGTCAGGGGAACGAGAGCCCTCTGGAAAGATGACCACCGAGGTCCCTTCCCTGATCTTTTGGGCAGCGACTTTCATACTCATGTAGGCCCTCTTCCTTTCCGAACGGTCAAGGCTTATATACCCGGCTGTACTCATTGCCCAGCCCAAGACCGGGATCCTGAACAGCTCCACCTTTGCCAACCAACGGAACTGCACTGGGAGGTAGGCGAGCAGCGCAAAGATGTCAAAGCTCCCCAGGTGGTTGCATATATAGATATAAGGCCCCTTGGGATCGATATTCTCCAACCCCCTGATACTCACCTTCACCCCATTGGCCAACAAGATCAACCATCCCCATAGCCGGGCATAGAGGTGAACGACATTACCACGGCGGTCGAAGGGGAAGGTCAAAAAGGCCATGGCCCCCAACACCAAGGTAAAGAACGTGATGCATGACCAGACAAATACAGTCCTAGGCAAACTCCTCTCCCCGCAATCTCTTGATGATCCCCTTTACCTCCTCTTTGATGGTGCCGTCTAGATCAAAGGGAGAAATCCCCCTCCTGTCGGCCTCTATCACATTGGGATTGAAAGAAAGGTGGCCCAAGAACTCCACCCTTGGGAGCCCCCCTTCTATCAGATCCCTGTCCTCAGCGGAGGTTGCCTTGTTCCCAACCCCATAGACCTTCTGCACACCCAGGTCCTGGGCCAATCTCCTGATCTGCTGGGCTGTGGCGATGCTCCTCTGCCCTGGCTCCACTACGACGATGAAGACATCGACATGCTTGGTACTTCCCCGGGTGAGATGCTCCAGGCCTGCCTCCATATCGATGATGACCACCTCATCCCTCTTGACCAGGATGTGGTGTAGTAGTCCCTTCAACAGGACGTTCTCTGGGCAAAAACACCCCCCTTCGGCCTGAGGGACGGCCCCTAAGATGAGGAGCTTCACCCCGTGGTGGTTTACGCTATAGGCATCGGGGAGGTCGTCTACCTTGGGGTTTAACTTGAAGACCCCGCCAAAGGTCCCCTTCTTGGCCCCGGTCCTCTTCTCCACCAAGGGGGTCATTGCAGCCAGGGGGGTGATCCCCTCCAAAAGCTCCTGGGGGAACCCAAGGGCCGAGGCAAGGTTGGCATCGGGATCGGCGTCAATGGTCAGGACCTTGTATCCCTCCTCGGCTAAATACCTGGCCATTACCCCTGCCAGAGTGGTCTTCCCCACCCCTCCTTTGCCTGCAATGGCTATCTTCATCTGTTCTAATCCTCTGTTTCAGAAAACCAAACCCTTATAAGGGTTTGCCATCACCCCTGCTGATGAAAATATCATTTTCCAAAGAGGGGTTCAAGGATTCGAGGGTCCAAGGGTTCAAGTGTTTGTGGTGTACCTTCTACCAGGTCTTCGTCCTGTCCTGCGGGAGGCGGATCCCCCCGCACCCCCTAAAAGAGGAAATCCTCATCGGGGTTTCAGGGGGTTTCACCCCCTGAAGTGACGACCTAAAGGTCGTCTAATCTCAATAATCCCTAAGTATTTCACTTGACCACTGGAATCCTTGACCCCTTGAATCCTCCAAGAGAGAAGTAAGTATTGCACAATTTGTGCTTAAATTGATAAAAAAATTAACACGTTATCCATCTTTTGTCAAGCATTGGAGAAATTGGAAGAAGTTAACCCAAAATCTGGTCTTTACCCCTTGAGAAGGCATCTGACCCGTCTTTGCAGTCTTTACCGGCCATCACCTAATTGCGCAGTCTTTCATCAATGCTTCCATCGGGGAGCATCCAATCTGGATGTGGTTCTCCTGTTTCCTCCATTTGATAACGGACACAGCCTTCCCAATCCCCTTTACAATAGAGTTCGACCCATTCTTTGCTCAATTTTCCTTCTTCATAAAATCTTTTCATCGGGCATACTGGATACCATGTGCAATCTGTAAGAAGTACTTTCATCTTACGGTAATTTTTTATCATTTCATCTCTCAGAGAAGGATTATACAGGAGTGCGGCAGGATGTTGCAAAGGGAGTATTTTCTTGCTACCTGCCAAAAAGATTTTGCCAAAAACCTTACGAAATTCTGGTTTAGATGGCAAGCAAAGGACATATTTCTCAAAGATGTATTTAGTTGCATAATAACCCAACGGAGCCAATACCTTTGGATTTATTAATTCTATCTCCTTGTCTAAGTACTTGCCGCAAATTTTAACTTCATCCGACTTTGGGTTCCTGTGTTTTGGTAGCATACATTTAATCAGATTTGTCATGTAGATCTCTTTTCTATCGATGGTAGCCATTTTCAATAATTCATCCAATACCTTTCCTGATGGCCCAATAAACATTTTTGCTTCTCTATCCTCATTCTCTCCGGGTGCTTGAGCAATGAGCATGAGTTTAGCATTTAGATTTCCCTCACCGCAAAGGGCGTTTATTTTGGTCTCAGATAGTCTGCATTTGTTGCATCCCCTTATCTCTTCATTCAAATCCTCGATCCCCATTGTTATACCCTCTCTGTCCGAGCTATTTTCAACATCCTAACAACAGATGCAGTTTCATATAACGGGGCTCGGATGTGCGAAAGCCCAATCTCCCCAGACTATCTCTGTAGGCAAGACATCCGCCATAAACAGTTTTTAATTCAAAAAGATGCGGGTGTCAACTCAAACCATCTATCCTTATCTCACTACCCCTTAACCGATCATTGCCTTTTCTTATCCTGAGTGTTATAAAACACGTCAAATAGGCTTTATTTCTCCCTGGGGACATCTATGGAGGGAAGTGGGATGGCATGGCACACTATGGAGGCAGAAGAGGTCTTCGCCCAGCTACACACCTCCCCTGCAGGCCTTTCAGATCAGGAGGCCCGGGAACGGCTGGAAAGATATGGTCCCAATGAGCTCGAGGAGAAGGAGAAGATCTCCGCCCTTAAGGTCTTTCTAGATCAATTCAAGAGTTTTCTCATCATCATCCTCCTGATCGCCGTAGGGCTCTCCGCCATCTTGGGGGAGACGGTCGATGCCATCGTCATCGGAGTCATCATCTTCTTCGCCTGTGGCTTGGGTTTCATTCAGGAGTACCGGGCGGAGCGGGCCATGGAGGCCCTCAAGCGGATGGCTGCCCCTCTGGCACGGGTAAGGAGGGCAGGGGCAGAGAAAGAGGTCCCCTCAAGAGAGCTTGTCCCTGGGGACATCATCTTGTTGCGCACAGGTGACAAGATCCCGGCCGATGCCCGACTCCTGGAGGCAGTCAATCTGAAGACAGATGAGGCACCTCTGACAGGTGAATCCACCCCCGTGGAGAAGGCTGCCGAGGTCTTGGGGGGTGATATCGAGGTAGCCGAGCGCAGGAACATGGCCTATACGGGCACGGCTGTGGTCTATGGCCGGGGGGAAGGGGCGGTCATCGCCACCGGGATGAAGACCGAATTTGGTAAGATCGCCCAGATGCTCCAAGAGGTGGAGGTGGGCAGGACCCCCCTCCAGGAGAACCTCGATCGTATGGGGAAGTGGATCGCCTTAGGGGCCCTCGCCCTCTGTTTTGTCCTGGGGGGGATTGGGGTCTTAAGGGGTCACCAGATTCTGGAGATGCTCATCTGGGGGATTAGCCTCGCAGTGGCCGCTGTCCCTGAGGCCCTACCGGCAGTGGTTACCATCGGATTGGCCATCGGGGTGCAGAGGATGGTCAGGCGACATGCCCTGACTAGGAGGCTCCCTGTGGTGGAGACCCTAGGCTGTACCACCGTAATCTGCTCAGACAAGACCGGTACCCTTACCCAAGATCAGATGACCGTCAGGCGCCTCTATGTGAATGGTAAGGTCATTGAGGTGACCGGGGTTGGCTATGAACCCAGGGGAGAATTTATTCTGGAGGAGAGGCCCTATGAGTTCGAGGGGGATAAGACCTTGGAGATGCTCCTGCTCACCGGGGCGCTGTGCAATGACACCCGCCTCATCCTTGGTGAAGGGGGATGGGAGGTCAGAGGGGACCCTACCGAGGGGGCCCTGGTCGTAGTCGCCCAGAAGGCTGGTCTAGAACATGATGAATTGACACAACAATTTCCCCGCATCGGAGAGATCCCCTTCTCCTCGGAGAGAAAGAGGATGACCACCATTCATCAGACCCCTCATAGTCAGATCGCCTTTATGAAGGGTGCGCCGGAGGTCGTCTTGGAGGCCAGTCGATATATCTACAAGTATGGTGAAGAGGAGACATTGACCGGTGAGGAAAGAGGGCGAGTGCTCGACAATGGCCAAGAGATGGCCAGGGATGCCCTGCGGGTCTTGGGGGTGGCATATCGACGCCTCCCTGATCTGGAGAAGTGGGATGAATCAATGGAGAGGGAGATGGTCTTCATCGGCCTGGTGGGGATGATAGACCCCCCACGGGAGGAGGTAAAGGAGGCCATCAAAAAGTGCGAGAGGGCAGGGATAAAGACCGTCATGATCACCGGGGATCACCAACTGACGGCGGAGGCCATTGCCGCTGAATTGGGTCTAATCAAGGGAGGAGAGGTCTTGGGCGGCCTTCAATTAGAACAATTGGACCAAGGGGAATTTGAGGAGATCGTTGAAAAGGTCGACATCTACGCCCGTGTCTCTCCAGCCCATAAGCTGAAGATTGTAAAGGCCCTGCAGAAAAGGGATCACGTAGTGGCCATGACCGGGGATGGGGTAAACGACGCTCCGGCCCTAAAACAGGCCGATATCGGTATCGCTATGGGGATCACCGGCACCGACGTCACCAAAGAGGCGGCAGATATGGTCCTCACCGATGACAACTTCGCCTCTATTGAGGCTGCTGTAGAAGAGGGGAGGGGGATCTACGGTAACATAAAGAAATATTTGATCTATCTCCTCTCCTGCAACTTGGGTGAGATCCTCCTGATGGCGGTGGCCATCCTCTTCGGCCCCCTTTTTGGTCTGCCACCAGGGACCATCCCCTTGATCGCCATCCAGATCTTATATGTGAACCTGGCGACCGATGGGCTGCCGGCCATCGCCCTCTCCGTCGATCCCCCGGAGGCGGACATCATGAATAGACATCCCCGACCGAGGAAAGAGACCATCTTCACCCCTTCTGTGCTTCGCTATCTGGTAGGGACGGGGGTGTGGACCGCCTTTGTCTCCCTGGCCGTCTTCACCTGGGCGATCCACGCTGGCCGGGGGTTTACGGAGGCCCAGTCGCTATGCTTTGTTACCCTGATCCTGGTGCAGTTCTTCAACGCCTTCAACTGCCGTTCGGAGAGGTATTCCCTCTTCCAGATTGGAATATTCGCCAACAAGTGGCTCTGGCTAGCCATCCTTTGGGAGTGCATCATCCTAACCCTCTTACTCTATGTCCCGTTTCTGCAAAGGGCCTTCCGCACCTTCCCCTTTAGCGGTGAGGATTGGCTGATCGCCGCAGCCTCCGCCTCCACCATCTTCATCTTGGCAGAACTGTACAAACTGCTCGGTACGAGACTAGGAGCAACTCCGGCCAAGGCGGCACAGGCATAAAAGGCACGTGGCAAAGACATCTTTATCACCTCCCTTAGCCTAAAGAGGGGATAATAGATCCAGTTCTCCTAAGGGCGGTCTCTAAGAGGAGCCGGGGAGTATCTTTTGATCACATCTTTGAGAGCTTAATAAGGAATGAAAAGACGGAATGGGAAGAGCTTACGCCTCGAATGGCTTTGAGGATTGTCAAACCACCTCATGCGATGGTAAAGCGTAGCGGATTCAGGGAGCCGGACCAAAAATTTTTATTGCTTTACATCCGCTAGTTATGATCCTTTACATTAGGATCAAACCACCCCATACGCAAGCATTGCCTTAGCTACCTTCATGAACCCAGCGATGTTTGCTCCGCTAACATAATCCCCTGTCCTTCCATACTCTTCCGAAGCATCAAGACAAGATTTATGAATTTCTTTCATGATCATTTTAAGCCTGTTGTCGACTTCTTCTCGCGTCCAAGACAATTTAATGCTATTCTGGGTCATTTCCAGACCGGATGTTGCAACTCCACCAGCGTTTGCTGCCTTTCCAGGTCCATAAAGCACGTTATTGTCTTGATAAACCTTGATAGCTTCAGGCGTCGAAGGCATGTTGGCACCCTCGACAACACAGAAACAGCCATTCTTTACTAAGGCAGCAGCGTTTTTACCATCAATTTCATTCTGAGTAGCACAAGGTATTGCTATATCAACTTTGATTCCTTGTTCTCGAATAACGTCCCATATGTTCTTCCCTACAACACATGGCACACCATATTTTTCAGCATACTCCGTTATTCTTCCTCTCCGTATATTTTTCAATTCACATACAAAGTTCCATTTTTCGCCGCATATGCCTTCCTCATCAACAATGCTTGCGGTAGAATCACAGAGGGTGATTACTCTTCCTCCAAACTGATTGACTTTTTCAACCGCATACTGAGCTACGTTTCCGGCACCACTTACTGCAACAACCTTGTCCTTGAAATCCTCACCCCTCGTTGCTAACATTTCGGCTGCAAAATAAACGGTGCCGTAACCGGTAGCTTCAGGTCTTATAAGGCTTCCTCCATATTCAAGACCTTTTCCAGTTAAGGCTCCTGTGTGTTCATTTACCAGCTTCTTATAATAGCCATACATATAGCCAATTTCTCTTGCCCCAACACCAATATCACCAGCAGGTACATCTACGTCAGGGCCAATATGCCTGAACAGCTCACGCATAAAGGCTTGGCAGAATCGCATCATTTCAGCATTTGATTTCCCTTTGGGATCAAAGTCAGCGCCACCTTTTGCTCCGCCCATGGGAAGGGTTGTCAGAGAATTCTTAAAGATCTGCTCAAAACCGAGGAATTTCATGATTCCGAGATTAACTGAAGGATGAAATCGTATACCACCCTTGTAAGGCCCAATGGCATTATTAAATTGTACCCTAAAACCTCTGTTTACCTGGATCTCACCATTGTCATCAACCCACGGAACTCGAAAAATAATAGTTCTGTCGGGTTCCACAATTCTTTCATAGATTTTTGCTTTAACGAGTTCTGGATGTTTTTCAACAGTGGGTTCGAGGGTTTGCATAACTTCTTCCACCGCTTGGTGAAATTCCGGCTGATCTGGATCCTGCTGTTTTACCTTTTCGATAACCTCAGCAATTACAGACATGGCGATATCTCCCTATCAGTAAGTTTACTCATACTATTGTATGGGCTGTGAATGCCTTTATAGGCTCGACGCTATTTCTCCTACTTTTGATGCAATAATAAACGGTATTTTCTATCATACAGCCGCCTTTTTTTGCAATCTTTTTTATAAAAAACATCAAGAACGTGAGAACTGACATGCAATAGAATTACCATTTGGGGTAAGCCTTGAGGGTGTGCCATAGTTAGTTGAAATTTAGGGTAGCGGCCCCTAAAATGGTAACAATTTTATTTTGTTAAAAACTTTTGAAAGGAGGGGCCGCTGATGAAAAGGGTATTACGAGTTGCAAAGGATGTCAATACCAGAAGGGCGCGGGTTAAGGAGCTAATGAGCTTAGACTTAAGTGAGCTTGAAATGGATGTGAAGTTACAGTTGATTCAGGCGCTTATTCCGTTAGGGTTGATGCATGTGGGAGAGGTGTTACAGGAACAGGTAAGGGTCCTTGCGGGGGATTGGTATCAGAGGAATGGGGTACCTGGTCATGTGAGGTGGGCCAACTGTATAGAGTCCCTCATGGCCTTGATTGGTCAGAGGACGGACAAGGTGGATTATTGGAAAAACAGTGATCAGAAGCAGCGGTGGTTGGCCACGGCACTGTTGGATATTG
>JAFDHG010000043.1 GCA_019308925.1 Deltaproteobacteria bacterium | reverse complement strand
ATGTTTAGATCACTATTTTAAAACTCAAAAAGGGGGGATTCCAGATATCTCTATCTTCAACATATTGATATTATTACACAATAACAATTTCTATATTAAAAAGTCAGGAAACTCCAGAAAAATTGGACTTGACTAATTTGTAATATTCCTGTAACAATTTGGTAATTTTATAATCAGAAATCCTTGGAAAGGAGGGTGTGAGATGTAAGGTATTAAAGAGGCAAGGAATATGTGCTCAACGTGGTGAAGGAGTAAAAGGTAAGGTTTATCTAAATAAAAAAGGAGGGAAAAACTATGAAGAAGATGATTTTAGTTGCTTTTCTTGTTGTTGCCTTGGCCTTCCCTTCTGCGATCATGGCTGCGGAAAAGGAGATCAAGATCGGGGTTATTCTTCCACTGTCCGGTGCCCTTGCCCCCACAGGTAAGACCTTAAAGGAAGGGGCTGAATTGGCTGCCGATATTATCAATGGTAAATATCCCGAGCTCAAAATCTCCATCGCTCAGTGGGAAGGAATTCCAAGTCTAGGTGGAGCCAAGATCAAGCTAATTTTTGCCGACTCCAGAGCAAATCCAGGGTGGGGAGCTGATCAGGCGAAGAGGTTAATAATGGATGAAAAAGTTGTAGGCCTGATGGGCTGTTATAATAGCTCAGTAACGAAGACGGCATCTGTGGAAGCCGAACGAGCAGGTATTCCCTTTATTAACCCGGATTCGACCTCCCCGGCACTTACTAAGAGGGGCCTCAAGTGGTTTTGGAGGGTTACTCCACATGAAACCTGGTTTACCGCTGATCTGTTTAACTTCTTAGATGGCCTGGTCAAAGGTAAGGCACGGGGCATAAAACCCATCCCCAAAGGAAAGATCAACACTTTGGCTGTTGCCGTGGAGAACACTGAATGGGGTGCGGCTGCGTTGAAGGAGATCGAGAAATTCGCTGCCAAACATGGATATAAAATTGTAGAGGCCTTTAAGTATCCGCATAAGGCAGCAGACCTGAGCAGTGAGGCTAGGAGGCTGATAGCCTCTAAGGCTAACTGTTATCTATTTGCTCCCTATGTAGCGGATGCCATCCTTTTCATAAAGACGTTGAAGGAGATGCGTGCCGCCCCTGTCCTGATTTGGGGACAGGCCGAGCTGGGCAAAGTTAAACCGGTAGCAGGTCAAATTAATAAAATGTACAAGAAAAAAACAGGCTATGACTTCTCCGGCAGTTCCGCAAGAGACTTTGTAGGGGTCCAGGTTTGGGCCCATGTCTTAAACAATGCCAAATCAACTGACCCGAAGGCAATCCGAAAGGCGCTTAATAAACTTTATATTCCCGGAAAGGAACTTATCATGCCCTGGAAGGGCGTAAGGTTTGGCTCACCTTTCCCGGGCGATACCCACCAAAACGAGCTGGGTTCTGGAGTAATCAATCAGTATCAGGGATGGCCGAATGGAAAGCTGCAAGTCGTCTATCCCTTTGAATTCGCCACGGCCGATCTGATCTATCCCTTCCCGGGCTGGAAGTAAAGGGTCAAGTTTTGGCATTAGTAAGGCGAGCAGCTTAGCCAGCGGAAGTTGGCTATGCTGCTCCCTTTTGTTTTCTTAACTGGTCGAGACAAAGATGGAATTGGCAACTCAATTAATAATATTCGGCATATTAATGGGGCTTGTCTTTGCCTTTATCTCCTTAGGTCTATCCCTTATCTTCGGGGTAATGAACATTGTTAACTTCGCCCATGGGGAATTCCTGATGGTGGGAATGTATGTTGCTCTTTTGACCTCCTCTTATCTTCACCTCGACCCGCTTGTTTCCTTACCCTTTGCGGCAGCAATAGGATTTTTGGTTGGTATTGTAAGCTATCGTTTCCTCATTCGCCATATTCTTCGTGGGCCTATGGTGGCCCAGCTCTTTGGGACGTTTGGGTTAATGCTATTCCTTCGCTATCTGTTTATGTTTATTTTTGGTCCCGATGTCCGCTCCATTTCGCATGGGATCTTGATAGGAAAAACAATCTCTATAGGTTGGGTTATGCTTGATGCTAGTAAGGTGATGGCGGCAGGCCTCTGCCTGCTGCTATTTGCGTTGGTCTATTGGATGATAAACCGAACAAAACTGGGGAGGGCGCCTTGGCCTGGGGGATTGGTGGGGCCACCGTAGGGATAGCCGGAGTTCTACTAGCCCATTTCTATTACGTAACTCCTACCGTAGGGATGGTTTTCATCATGATCGCCTTTGCCATCGTGGCGCTGGGCGGATTTGGAAGCATTTCAGGAGCTTTCCTTGCCGGTCTGATTATCGGCCTAATACAGGTTATTGGCGGGCAATATTTAAGTGAACTGAAGTTTACTTTCATTTACATCGCTTATTTCCTGGCGGTAGTGTTTAGACCCCGGGGTCTTTTCGGATGGTAAAATGGGCCGGATATTAAGGGATATCTTCTCATTTGGAGACCGCCCCTTCTCTGAAAGGATCGGTTTTGTTATTTTTATTGTGATCATCCTTGCTTTCCCCTGGATTGTCGAGTCATGCTATGCCAGGGCAGTTATGATTAAGTTTCTCCTCTTTGCCTTGTTTGGTCTGGGCTGGAACCTCATCGGTGGCTATGGGGGACAAGTGGACCTTGGACAGGCCAAAAATGTAGGGTTTGGGGCCTTTGCCACCGCACTTATGATGTCCCATTGGAATACCCCATTTTGGCTAACCATTCCGGCAGGTATGATAGTTGCTACGGCGGAGTCTTTTGCCGTCGCCTATCCCATGTTCCGCCTTAGAGGCCATTACTTTGCCATCGCCACTCTCTGTGTCGCTTTGGTCTGGAAGGAGCTTTTTATCTTTTGGGACTGGACCGGAGGGGCACGGGGTATAGAACTTCAGGTGATGCCCGGCGTCAATTTCACCTACATGCAGTTTGACTCGCCAATTTATTATCACTACTTCATTTTCTTCCTTTTCATAGCGCAGCTTTTATACATGAATTGGTTCAGGAAGTCGAAGCTGGGCTATGAGCTGCAAGCTGTCAGAGATAATGAGGAGGCAGCAGCAAGTTTGGGAATCAATGTCACCCTGACAAAAGTCAAAGCTTATTGTATTGCTGCCGCTCTGGGTGCGATAGGTGGTAGTTTTATGACCGTCTACTATTTATATATTGATCCCGACTTGGTTATGCCTATGGATTTATCTATCTTGATTGCCATGACAGTTATGGTTGGAGGGGCCGGCTCTATATGGGGGCCAATAATCGGTGCGGCAATTCTCATCCCTTTGGATATGTATCTGGGGGCTTGGCTGGGAGGAATAGGACGTTATGGCATAGATTTCATGATCTACGCCTTTATAATAATGATTATCGCTGCCCGCGAGCCAAGGGGGATCTGGGGCATCATTGAGAGGGCCAGAAGGAGAAGGTGAAGTTATCTCATGTTACTGGAAGTTAAGAATCTGATTAAGGAATTTGGAGGAGTGGTAGCCAATGCTGACATCTCTTTAGAGATGGAGCAAGGGGAGATTGTGGGTCTTATCGGTCCTAACGGGGCTGGCAAGACCACCTTGTTTAACTGCATTGCGGGTTATCATGAACCCACCGGTGGGAAGGTCTTTTTCGAAGGGAATGATATTACCGGCTGGCCAGCGCATCGGACTGCCAGAGCGGGGATAGGCCGGACTTTTCAAGTAATGAAGATAATGCCAACCCTGACAGTTGAAGAGAACGCGATGATTGGAGCTTTCAGTCGAACTGGTGATCGGTGGATTGCCAGGAAGGAGGCCCAGGAGACATTGGAGTTAGTAGGTCTGGCACAAGAGGCAAGTGCATATCCCACAGAACTTCCAATAGCTACCCAAAAAAGGATTGAACTGGCTCGATCTCTAGCTACTAAACCCAAACTCTTAATGTTGGACGAAATCGCAGCCGGTCTAAATCCTCTGGAAACTAAGGAGATCATTCAGACTCTGCAAAGGACAAAAGAGGAGAGGGACCTCACCCTTTTTTTGACCGAACATGTTATGGAATTTATAATGACAATCTCGGAGAGGGTGATCGTAATGGCCGCCGGGAGAAAAATCGCTGAGGGAATCCCTAAGGAGGTGGCCAGGGAAGATAAGGTAATCGAGGCATACCTTGGACAGAAATATGCTAAAGGTAAACAAGATTAAGGTTCATTATGGAAGAATTCCCGCTCTCCACGAGGTCTCGTTTGAGGTAGGGGAGGGGGAATTGGTTGCCATTGTAGGTGCCAACGGCGCTGGCAAGACCACCGCTTTAAAAACAGTTATTGGAGCCCTCAGCCCGGTGTCAGGGGATATTGAGTTTGAAGGAACAGACATCACCAGGAAAAATTCCGCAGAAGTTGTCCGGTTAGGAATTACCTATGTCCCAGAAGGGAGGCATATCTTTGGGCCTTTTACAGTGGAGGAGAACTTACTTTTAGGAGCTTTTACTACCGGCACGAAAGGGGAGATAGAAGAAAGAATGGATTATGTTTACCATCTCTTCCCCCTATTAAAGGAGCGTTACAAGCAAAAGGGGGGGACCCTAAGCGGCGGGGAACAACAAATGCTGGCCATCGGCCGAGGGCTTATGGCCCGGCCGAAGTTGCTAATGCTGGATGAGCCCTCTCTGGGATTAATGCCGAAGCTCGTCGCCGAGGTGTTTGACGCCATCTCCCTATTGAAAGAAGAAGGGCATACTATCCTTCTGGTAGAGCAGAATGTGCGGGAAGCACTGGAGCTATCTGACCGCGGATATATTTTACAGACCGGTAAAACCATCTATTCAGGGCGGGGAAAGGAGTTACTGGAGTCGGAGATCGTCAAGAAGGCCTTTCTAGGATTGTAAAAAGTTCGTTCTAGAGCGTAGCTCCTTTCTTTTTGGGGGTTGGGAGCCCCCATAGGGACAGGTCGTAGACCTGTCGCGGGAGATTGAGGGGTATCGCCCCCTGAAGCCCCAGAAAAGAAAGGGTTCTAGGGTCCAAGGATTCAAGTGGGTTTCCTTTTGCTAAAATCTTAGAATCCTCGAATCCTTGAACCCTGTATTTTACATGGGCGGGGGTGAGGATAAACCCTCAGGAGGGTTTAGTTATGTCCGACATCAAAGACATCAGCCGACTCTCTCCCCAAGAAATCCGCAATCTCATCCGAGAAGGCAAATGGGACAAACCAACTGCAGGCCTTGCCCTCGGTTATGCCCAGGCGAACGTTGTCATCTTGCCTGCTCGATATGCCTTCGACTTCTTCCTCTTCTGTCAAAGGAACCCGAAACCATGCCCTTTACTGGAGGTCTTAGAGCCGGGGAGGTGTGAGACGGAGTTTTTGGCCCCTGGTGCAGATATCCGTACTGATGTCCCCAGTTATCATATATTCCGCCATGGTGACTTAAACGATACGAAGAAGGATATAAGAAACCTCTGGCAGGAGGATTTTGTCACCTTCCTCCTGGGTTGTAGCTTCACCTTTGAGCAGGCCCTCCTTGATGCCCACATCCCTGTACGCCACATCGAGGAGAAAAAAAACATCCCCATGTATGTTACCCATATTCCGTGTAGGCAGGGGGGGATATTCCGTGGACCTCTAATCGTCACCATGCGGCCTATTCCCTATGAAAGGGTAACCAGGGTTGTGCAGATAACATCTCGTTACCCCTTTGTCCATGGGGCCCCTGTCCACATAGGGAGCCCGGAAAGGATAGGAATAAAAGACCTGTCCACACCTGATTTTGGTGAAGCGGTCAAGATCAGAGGGGGCGAGGTACCCCTCTTTTGGGCCTGCGGCGTGACGCCTCAGAAGGCCCTTTTAGATGCCAAGCCCGAGATTTGTATCACCCATGTTCCAGGGCATATGTTTATATCAGACATTGTGAACGAAGAACTGGCCACCCTTTAGGACAGGCTTAAGCCCTCTTTGAACCTCTTGATCCTCTCCTCCATCTCCCCTAGGGCTTGGGAGGCCTCATCTAAAGATACCTGTTTGAATCTCACTGTATCCCCGGGTCTTAGCTGCCCCAAGAGGGGGAGGTCGGCGGTGATGACGGTAGCGATCTTCCTATATCCTCCGGTTACAGTCTCAACCAATATGATGATGGGCTGACCATCCCCGGGTACTTGGATGGTCCCGGAGATCACCCCCTCGGAGATGATCGACTCGCCTACCTCAGGCCTTCTCTCGATCACCGCTCCGGCCAATCTGATACCGGTGCGGTCTGTTTGGGGGCTTACTTGGTATGCGGAACCGATAAAGGTCTCTTTACCCCTTTCGGTGAATTGGTCATCTTGAGGGCCAAAGATCACCTTTAATCGCCACTCCTTACCGTATGGCGGAACCCATCCTTGGGGGAACCTTCGTCCTTCCGCCAGGAGGTGAAATCGAGGTGCTTCTGAATGAAGGATATCACCCCCTCTTAGAGGTCTTCCCTCCAATCCGCCGAATTTAGAGGAGATGTTCGTCGATTTACTCCCCATAACAACAGGCAAGGAGATCCCCCCTCCTATGGCTAGATATGAACGACAACCGCTCTTGACCCCTTTAAATGAAAGGATATCCCCTTTCTTTAGGACATGAGACCTCCACATCTCCAGGGGCTCATCATTGAGAAAAGGTTGGAGGTCAGCCCCGGTAACGGCGATGGCTGCATCGGTTAGGGCCCTGACCTTTAATCCCAGGAGGGTGATCTCCAGGCACGCCTCATCCTCTGGGTTGTCCACGAGCAGGTTTGCCACCCTCAGGGAGAAGGGGTCTATGGCCCCGCTGGGGGGGACCCCGTATCGACCATAGCCGAATCTCCCCCTATCTTGAATGGTGCTAAGGAGACCAGGTGCTAATATCTCTAAGGTCTCTACCGGGGCCAATGCTCGAACTCCTCATCCTCTATGGGAGAGAACCTTACCCGATCGCCCATTTCCAGGAGCGTGGGGGGGGACTGGGTGGAATCGAATAGCTTCAAGGGGGTTCGGCCGATGATCTGCCACCCTCCAGGGCTCTCCACTGGGTAGATCCCTGTTTGTCTCTGTGCGATAGCCACTGAGCCTGCAGGGATCACCGTTCTCGGCGTTTCCCTGCGGGGGGTTGCCAGCCGTTGCGGCAATTCTCCCATATAGGGAAACCCCGGGGTAAAGCCGATCATATAGACCTGATAGGTAGAACCTGAATGAAGGCGGATTATCTCTTCCCGGCTAATTTTATGATACTGGGACACCCATTCCAAGTCAGGGCCGTATTCACCCCCGTAAACGACAGGAATATCCACGGTCTTTGGCTCAGGAATTGGGATTCCTTCGATCTTTTTTTGGAACTCTTCTATCCTGTGTTGTAGCGCGGCCAAACCTATTTTCAACGGATCATAAATGATGAGGAGGGACCGATAGGTAGGGACAATCTCCACCAAGCCTTCGAGGGGATTTTCCTCCAACGTGAGGACCAACTCCCTCACCCTTCGATTCACCTCAGGGCTGATCTCATCCCCCAACTCGAGGATCAAGGCCCGATCGCCCATTATGCGGTATCGGGGGTTTTGATAGGACATCACCATTCTCTAAAGAAAGGTCCCCATAGAGGCGATCTCTATCCCAGAGCTGAGGAGAACCTCCCTTATCCGCTTTGCCAACCTTACTGCTGACGGATTATCACCGTGTACACAGATGGTATCTGCTGCAAGCTCGATCTCGGTCCCGTCCTTGGCCGACACCCTTCCTTCGGTCACCATCTTCAGGACCCTCTCCGCAACCACTTGCTGATCTTCAATCACTGCCCCTGGTTCACGGCGGGAGACCAGAGAGCCGTCACGATTATAAGCCCTGTCAGCAAAGAATTCGAAGGCCACCCGGATCCCGTAGCGCCTACCAATCTCTTCGAGTTCCTCCCTCTTGGGTCCAGCCAGGACAACGAGGATGAGATCCTTGTCCATGCCGGAGATCACCTCTGCCATCGCCTCCCAGATGCTCACGTCCTGAACGGCCATGTTGTAAAGCCCTCCATGGGACTTGACATGTTGTATTTTCATCCCTTGCAAGGTGGCAAAGGCCTGAAAGGCCCCTATTTGATAGGTGACATAATCGCGGATCTCCTCCAGGGTAGCGTCTATATACCTCCTGCCAAAGCCGAGCAGATCGGGGAACCCAGGGTGGGCACCCAATGCCACCCCATGTCTTTTGGCCAAGGCGATGGTGCGCCTCATCACAGCAGGGTCTCCGGCATGAAACCCGCAGGCGATATTGGCCGAGCTGATCAGGGGGATCACCTCTTCATCGAGGCCGATCTTATAGACGCCAAAACTCTCCCCCACATCAGAGTTCAGATCAATTTTATCCCTTCGTCCCATCTCTCACCTCCTGCAAATCCTCAAGGGGTTTTCTGGAGCAGCTCCTAACTTCCCATGTATATCGTGCATGTTCCAACGACACCATCAAATCTAATCGATTTTTTCATGAAGCTCAATAGGATTTTTTACTGGAGTCTGACTTTTTAATATAGAAATTGTTATTGTGTAATAATATCAATATGTTGAAGATAGAGATATCTGGAATCCCCCCTTTTTGAGTTTTAAAATAGTGATCTAAACATCTCAAATACTTAGGAAAGTTTCTTTCCTCAAAAACGTATAGAAACTCCTATAATCATGAAAAACTCAGGAAACTCCAGGATTTTTTAGAGTAGTCGAGCCCTTTTGTTGACAAGAAAGAGATTTCATGTTACTCCCTTGGCGATCAAAATAGGGGAGCAGGAGATGTCAAAGATTGTCCCCTTCCGTGGGCTCTATTATAACCCCAAAAAGGTTGCGGATCTCTCTTTAGTAGCTACTCCACCTTACGACGTCATAACGCCCGAGGAGCAGAGACGCTATCGGCAGAGACATCCCTATAACATAATCCGCCTCATCCTACCAGAGGGGACCGGGGCGGACAGATATAAAGGGGCCTCAAACTACTTGCAGGAATGGGAGAGAGAAGGTATCCTAGTAAGGGAGGGGAACCCTTCTGTCTATCCCTATCAGCAGATTTTTACCTCGCCCTCAGGGGAGATAAAGAAGAGGGAGGGTTTTATGGCCTTGGTCAGACTTGAGCCATGGGGGCAAGGTAGTATAGTTCCCCACGAGCGTACTACCCCCAAACCAGTGGAGGATCGGCTAAATTTGATGGAGGCATGCAGGGCGAACCTCAGTCAAGTCTTTGCCATCTATCCCGATCCAGCGGGAGAGATTGAAGAAATTTTAGAGGCGGTATGGACCGCCTCTCCCCGGTATGAGTTTAGAGATAATGAGGTAATCCACCGCCTCTGGCAGCTGGATGACCAAGGGATCATCGCGGAAGTAGGGGAAAAGATGCTGAGCAAGACCATCCTTATTGCAGATGGCCATCATCGCTATAAAACTGCTCTTACCTATCGTGACAGGATGAGGAAGAGATATCCCTCCTATACCGAAAGATCTCCTTTTGAATATACAATGATGTATTTGACCTCCATGGAGGGAGAGGGGCTTCTCATCCTCCCCACTCATCGACTCGTTTCCCCTATGGAGCCCTTTGATCCGGGTGAATTTTATTCCAACCTGAGGGAATATTTTTCCCTACAAACCTTCGACTTTGAGGACCCCAGTGGTGAAAAATGGGCTCGAAAGGCCCTCTGGAAGGCCTTGGACAAAAAAAGAGGAGATACCTATGCATTTGGCCTTTACATTAGTGGGGAGAGGAGATATCTTCTCTTGACTCTGAGGGAAGGGATAAGGATGGGGGGACTCCTCAGGGGATATCCCGAGGTCTTACAGGAACTAGATGTGACCCTTCTGGATAGATTTATCTTGAAAGAACTATTGAAGGCAGGTGAGGAAGAGGTAGGATTGATGAAGGATAGGGATGAGGCCCTGGAAGAGGTCTATAAAGGTAGGTACAAGATGGTCTTCTTCCTGAATCCTCCCACTATCCAACAGGTGAAGAGGGTTGCCGATGCAGGGGAGGTAATGCCGCGCAAGTCGACCTATTTTTATCCCAAAGTAGCCACCGGTTTGGTGATCTACAAGATCGTCCCCAATGAGGAGGTAGAACCGATTTGATGCCTGGCCTCTCATCATCTTCCACCACCAAAGAAACCTTAGATTCCCTCTTCAACGGAAAGATAAGGATGGTACAAGAAAGGGATGGGTACCGCTTCTCCCTAGACGCCCTTCTGCTTGCGGGTTTCGTCTGGCTGAAAAGGGGGGAGAAGGTCATCGATCTGGGGACAGGGGTAGGGATAATCCCCATCATCTTGGGCAAAAGGGGGGAGGGTGCCCAGGAGATCGTGGGGGTGGAGATACAAGAGAACTTAACCAAGCTAGCCAAGAGGAATGTCCTCCTCAATGGACTTGAGGATCTGATAACTATCTGTCATGGAGACATCAGGGGGTTGAAGGATACCTTCCTCCCCTCTTCCTTTGATGTAGTGGTGACTAACCCACCTTATTACCTGGTTTCTAGTGGGAGGATCAACCCCCATTCCCAGAAGGCCATCGCACGCCATGAGGTCAAATGCACCATAGACGATGTCCTTTGGGTGGCCTGTTATCTCTTAAAGGAAGGGGGAAGGATCTTCGTCATCTTTCCTGCCCATAGGTCCATCACCCTCTTTAATCGTTTGCGAGGTGCCCTTTTAGAGCCGAAGGGGCTTCGCTGGGTTTACCCCCGCCAGGGGGAAGGGGCCAAGTTCATCTTGGTGGAGGCATACAAGGGAGGAGGGGAAGGGGTTGAGGTGTTGCCGCCCCTCTTTGTCTATTCTGATAAAGGGAGATATACCGCGGAGATGGAGAAATTATACTCCGAGGCAACCATAGAGAGGGAAGGAGAATAGCGGTGAAGACAAAAAAGATATTTGGGCTGGTGGTGGTTTTAACCTCTTTGTTCCTTATCTCCTCCTGCCTCCCCTGGGGGAAGAAAAAAGAGGAGAAGGGGCTCTATGAAAAAGGGAAAGAGGGGAAGTGGGTCTATAGTGAGCAACGACCCTCTCCTTATGGTGAAGGGAAGAGGGCAGTTACCTATTCTAAGAGACCTTATGGGGTAAAGGAGGGGGAAGGCGAGGAGGTTGGCCGCCCCAAACCCGTTATTACCCCATATCTTTTGGGAAGATTAAAATACAAGGTGGTGTTGATGGAGTTTCAGGACGAGACCGAGGGAGGCAGAAAGGGGCTGGGGGCGATAGTGGCCCAGGAGCTGGCCAAACAACTGGAGGAGAGTGGAACGGTGGTGTTAGTGGATATGGAGCTGGTGAAAAAGACTCTGAGAGGAGGGGATGTTAGTTTACTGATGGAGCCCAATTCCCTCTGGAGATTAAGGACTTTGTTAGGGGTTCATGGGCTGGTGACAGGATCGATAAAGGATGTATTGGTGGGGTCCGGGAAAAAGGGGAAGGGGGAAGAGGCCCTGGCCGTCACCAAGATAGAGGCCAAGTTGCTGGATACAGAGACAGGCAATATCATCAGATCTGTAAAGGGGGAAAACCCCATCTTTACCTCCAGCGCCGTGGGGGAATTTAGCCGTGACAAGGCCCTACTCAAGGCCATAAACTTCGCCCTCCAAGGGATCAAGGAGGGGATAGTCAGGGGATTGGCCGGTCTTGAGTGGTCCACGAGTGTGGCCTCTGTGGAGGGGGGCAAGGTATACCTCAATGCGGGCAAATCCACGGGCCTGAAGGTGGGGGACGTATTGAAGGTCTTCGGCCCTGGCAAAGAGATAAAACACCCTGTCACCAAGGTCTCCTTAGGAAGGATACCAGGTGAACTAAAGGGGAACATAAAGGTACGCCAGTTCTTCGGATTTGACGCCTCGGAGGCGGAGGTGATCACTGGGGGGGAGATGGCTGCTGGCGATATGGTGAGGCTGGCAAAATAGTAAAATTAACTTCCCCTTCTCTGTCTCAGTTCTTGCGAGATGGCATCAGCAGCGTGAAGGGTCTTTTCTATCACCTGTTCCATTTTTTCGTCTGTGAGGGAGGAGGAAAAACCCACCACCCAGATGGCGGCCAAGAGATTGTCCTTGGTCTCTATAAGGGCCGCTACTGCACTAACCCCTTGCAGGTATTCCTCACGATCGATGGCAAACCCTCTCTTCCTTACCTTTGTTGTTTCCTGCAGATAGCTATCGAGATCAGTAATAGTATTTTTTGTATACTTGACCAACCCCCTGGTGGTAAGATATTTAAGGGCCTCTTCCTCCTCCATATAGGCGAGAAATAACTTGCCGGTGGCACCTGCAGACAAAGGGATCCTTGTCCCGCTAGGGGATGTAATCTTTATTTCCTTATTGCTCTCCACCGAGTCTAGGATGAGGATATGGTGACCGTTGAGGATGCCCAAGAAGACCGTTTCCCCTGTCTCCTCCATGAGCCCCTCCATATGTCTCCGGGCCACCTCTCGCAGAGGAATTTTGGAAAGACCTCTTTTGCTCAGTTCCAGAATGGCGTAGCCGAGGTTATACCTCTTGTTAAGGGGGTTCCTGGTTATTACCTCCATTTCTTCCAGGGCAGCGGTTACCCCATGGACGGTGCTTTTGCTTATCCCAAGTCTTTTTGCCAATTCACTGATCCCCAAACCCCGATCGCTGTCGGCGATCAACCTCAATACCTGAAAGGCCTTCCTTACCGAAGGTGCTTGATATCTATGGGCCATTGTTCACCATAATGAACTATTTTTTACAATTTATATCCTTTTGATATTTTTGTCAAGGCAAATATTTGCAATTAACTATGCAAAAATATTAAATTTCTGAAAAATTTAATTTCTATCTTGACAAAAAGAAGGAATGTGATATGATACAAGGCAACTTTTGGTTCATAATGATGAACACTAAATATCAGGGGTGAGGAGGAAGCACCAAGGTATCGTGGCTGAGATTCCTAGCATATTGGTGCTTGAGCCAGCAGCCGAGCAGAGCCAGCGTCGAACCGCAGGGATCATGGTTAAAAAAGGGCCGCAGCTTGATTTAGAATCCCTCAAGGCACACCTCAGAGAAATCCGCCAGCATTCCCGGGATAATCACATCTCACTACTAGAGGAGCTTAAGAGGAACCTTGATCAGTACGCGGGGGTGAAGCTGGCCATTGCCACAGATGCCAAGCAAGCTGCATCTTATATCAAGCAAACTGCTGAGGGTACGGACCTTGCCTCGATCAACAAATCAAGCGTGGTGATAAACGAGCTGCGGCCAGAGTTGCAGGCTTCTGGTTTTAAGACATATATCCGCTACTTCACGGAGTTTAAGAATTTTGAGAAGTTTGAAAAAAAGGTAGAAGATTACTGGGCACTCCCCGGAATGCACGAAAGGGGCCTTGTCGAATCGTTCGACGTTCGTAAAACAGTAACTCGGTTGAGATCATCAGAGGTGCGAGATTTCGTGGCCATATTGGGTGTGAATGCAGTCTCGGCTGAAGATGGCTCTGTTTTTTTCTTGCAACATATGACCAATATTTCTAAGGACTTGGAGCAGGCCAAGAAGATAATACTGGTGGTCAGCCTGGAAAAGGTAGTGAAAGACAGGGGAGCAGCCCTTTTTCAGACCAGGTGCATGGGAATATTTGGCCTGGAGAGTATTCTTCTCGACCTTGGTCCCAAAGAGGTAGAACAGTATGATTTTGATAGCCTACCTACGCTTTCAGGGGATCAGGGCAGGGAACTCCATATCCTGATCCTGGATAATGGTCGAAAGGGACTGCTCAAGGACGGATATAAAGACCTCTTTTTATGCCTTGATTGCCGAGCCTGTGCTCGCCAGTGTCCCATTGGGCTACACCTGCTGGCCAACAAAGGGATGGTCTATAGCCCTAAAAATTACCTATTGGGGTTTCTGCAAGGGTGGCTTCCCCCAGCCGAGGCCTGTGTTCATTGCGGCCGCTGCCAGGTGGAATGCCCGGTTGAGATCGATATCCCGACTTTGCTCTGGAAAGGCCAATTCGAATATTATGCGCGGCATGGTCGAGGTTTGAGGAAAAGGCTGCTTGACAACCCTGAACTGTTGGCAAAACTCGGCTCATGGACAGCCCCACTCGCTAACTGGGCAAAAGATAGGGTTATCTTTAAGCTAATCATGCAAGTAGTAGCGGGAATTCACCGTCAGGCTAGGTTGCCTACCTTTCATCGCCAAACGTTGAGAAAGTGGGCCAAGGGAGGCCGCCGTGGTTGAGAGGATAGTGTATTATGCTGGCTGCTTTGCCAACTACTATGACCCGCAGATCGGCAAAGCCCTGATTGAGGTTATGAGACAGAATGGGATCGAGGCCTTAATTCCTGAGCAGAAGTGTTGCGGCATGCCCATGATGGCCAACGGTAATGTAAAGGGGGCAGCGAAGAACTTTAACTACAACGTTAAATTACTTTCTCGGGCAGCTTCCCCAGGCTATGACATCATCACCACCTGTCCAAGTGGTAATCTGATGTTTCGGAAAGAAGGCCTGGCCTTTTTCGACAGCGAGGAAGCAAGGTTTGTCTCCGGTCATATCTACGATGCTGGTGAATATCTATTGCGCTTGCATCATCAGGGCAGGTTAGATACCAATTTTCGGGAGATACCGTTGAAGGTTTTCTACCATAATCCCTGTCATTTAAAAGTACAGAACATAACAAAGGAGCCGGTGGCTCTGCTCAAGTTGATACCTGGCCTGGTAGTAAGCAAAGTCAACACCAATTGCTGTGGCATGGGCGGCTCCTATGGGATGAAGGCAGTTAACTACGACCTTTCGGTGCAGATCGCACAGAAGGTTTGGGAGGATGTAAAAGCCGCTGAGGTGGATAGGATAGTGACTGAGTGTGGGGGCTGCAAGTTGCAGCTAGAAGCTGGCACAGGGATAAATGCGGTGCATCCTATCGTGCTGTTGAACGAGGCCTACAGATCTTCCTAGGCCTGCGGCGCAGTGAGGCGAACACAGGAGGTGGGGGCTTGATGGTTTGGTCTGCGTTACTTAGTAATATTTTTTATTAGAAAGGAGGATAGTAATGGCAATGGAGAAGGAAGGATTGTCAGGGGCTGAAAGCCTGGCCAAGACCAGGACGTATGGTAAGTTCAGGTGCCATAACCCAAGTTGCATGGCGAGAATTACCGTACCGCCTGGAGCTACACATTGTAAGTGTCCAACTTGTGGCCTTGAGTGGCGCGTGTCTTGGATCGGCCCCAATTTTCCCCGAATACGGGGGCCGGTATGGGATGTAAATAAAAAATTAGCCCAAGAGGCCGTAGCAAAAAAGGCAGCAACAAAGGAGGGAAACCAAGATGGCATTGAATAGGAAGATAGCGTATATTGACCTCTTTACGGGTAAGGTTGAAACAAAACCTATCCCGCTTGAGGTGCGCAAGCGATTTCTTGGCGGCAGAGGGCTGGATGCGTATTTGCTCTATAACCATACTGAGAAAGGCATTGACCCTTTGGGCCCGAAAAATGTGCTCATGGTCAGTGCTGGCATCCTGGGCGCAACGTTGGCTTCAGCAAGCTCCAGAACCCATATTATGGCCAAGTCACCGCTTACCGATTTGCTCGGCAGTTCTAACATGGGGGGGTTCTTTGCCCCTGAGCTAAGGTGGGCTGGCTTTGATCATCTGGTGATAAAGGGCAAGGCGGAAAAACCGGTTTATCTCTGGATTCACAATGGTGAAATAGAGATCAGAGATGCCAGCCACCTGTGGGGTAAAACTACCACTGAGACACAATGGGCCATTAGAGAAGAACTTGGTGATGAGGATGTCAAATGTGCAGTCATCGGACCAGCCGGTGAGAACTTGGTAAGGTTTGCCAATGTTATGACAGGTATCAAAGATGCTGCTGGCAGATCAGGCATGGGGGCTGTCTTTGGTTCTAAAAACCTCAAGGCAATAGCTGCCAGAGGCACTATGGATATAAAAATAGCATATCCCACTGACGCCCTAGAGTATAACAAGCGGTTCATCACCCAAATTACAAGTGCCAAGGTAAATCAAACCCAGGGAAAGCTAGGGACACCTTTTATCTGGGGAGCAACCAATTCCTGGGGCGGAATCAGGACGAGGAATTTCCAGTATAACCAGTGTGAGTATGCTGATGATATCGAACCCGAGAGGATTGATGAAATCGCTACCGAAACTATAGGACCTTATCATATGGCTGGTTGCTTTGGCTGCCAGGTTCACTGCCGTGCTCAGTACAAAATTCCTTCAGGCCCCTACGCCGGGAAATATGATGAAGGGCCGGAATACACGTCCCAGGGTGCCTTTGGTGGAGAGCCAGACTGCAAAAGTGCAGTTACCGTCCTCACCGGTAATCATCTGGTAGACCAGTATGGTATAGATAATTTGGAAACCGGCAGCCTTATCTCCTGGGCCATGGAGCTCTATGAAGAGGGGATCCTCACCACCAAAGATACCGATGGCCTGGATCTAAAGTTTGGTAACGACGAAGCACTCCTCGAGATGATCCGCCGTATTACGTTTAGAGAAGGGTGGTTAGGTGATACATTGGCTGAGGGGGGAATTCGAGCTGCCGAGAAGATAGGTAAAGATTCGTTCGAATATCTCATTCAGGTCAAGGGCATGAGCAACTTGCACTCAGACGAGAGGGCAACTCCTGCACTGGCCCTTGGTATCGCCACAGGCTCCAGGGGTTCCGACCACCTGAGGAGTCGGCCTGCCATTGATCTTTACCATTTACCCGAGGAGGTTTTGAGGAAGATATATAGCAGCCCCGTTCCTTATGATGGGCCATTGAGCTCGGAACATACGTCATATGTTGGCAAATCATGGATGGTCTTCTGGCAAGAGTTGTGCTACATGGGGGTGGATTGCCTTGGCATATGCAAGTATCACACGACATTCCTTGGGGCAACACTTCCTAATTTTGAGGATTGGACAAAGGTGCTCTATTACAATACTGGGTTGGAAATGTCGCCTCGGGATATCTGGGACGTAGCGGAGAGATGTTACAATATAGAGAGGCTCTTCAATCTGAGGGAAGGATTGACAAGAGATGATCCAAAAAAAGGCGATACGCTAAATCACCGCTATTTTGATGAACCGTGTAGGCGTGGGGCGCCTGATGTTATCGGTGCCCGGATAGATAGGGAAAAGTTTGAGAAGATGATTGATGAATACTATGAGCATCATGGCTGGGACGAAAATGGCGTTCCTCGACCAGAGACGCTGAAGAGGCTTGACCTTGATAAAGAACCGTCCCACCTACTCTAATCTATTTGGAAGGAGGGAATCAATGGATAAGGTCTTGATGATAGATTACCAAAAGTGCACTGGCTGCCGGCTGTGTGAGCTCGTGTGTTCGGTTATGCATGAAGGTGTGTCTAACCCCTCCCGAAGTCGTATAAAGATCATGAAGTGGGAGGCAGAGGGCCTGTATATTCCCATGTCGTGTCAGCAGTGTGAGGATGCCCCGTGCATGGCCGTCTGCCCGGTGAAGGCTATCTCTCGCGATGAGACCTTAGCCCGGGTGGTGGTTGATTACGATGTGTGCATCGGCTGCCGCGCGTGTGTGGCTGTCTGCCCCTTTGGCGCTATGAGTTTTGATACCATAGATAGAAAGGTAGTCAAGTGCGACCTCTGTGATGGTGATCCCCAGTGTGTCCGATTCTGCGAGGTAGGGGCCTTGGAATATGTTGACGCCGATCGGGTTAGCGTGTTCAAAAAGAGGGACGCGGCGCAAAGATTATCCGTTGCACAAAAAGAGGCCGCTGCTCTACAGGCTGAGCTGTAATTGCCATCTTGGTCTCCTTGTTGCGTATATCTAAAATGGTGTACAAAGGGGAACGACTGAGGAGTAAAACTGCCGTGGCATTTGATTTTCATAGTACTTTATGAAACGGAAGGGGAACGAGGAAAGATTTTGCTATAGATCCTTGTGAAAATTTTCCCAAACGGACCAAAAGGTTCTTGACAAAAAAGTTATATATTGCTAAGTTTGTAAAAAAAAGCACAAGCTAGAAGGGGGTAAAGGTTGTTTTGAGTTAAGTGCCGGAAATCCATGATTAATCAAAAAGTATGTCACGGATTCAGGTAATCTAGAAGGAGAAAAAATGAGGTACGCAGAAACAGGGTTTAATTTAGAAATTGATCTATCCCGAGGAAACATTGAGAGGGTAGAAACGGACCCAAGAGACACCGAGCTTCATCTTGGGGGGCTAGGTACTAACGCCAAGATATTATGGGATCGGGTTCCCCCTGAAGTTGAACCCTTTTCTCCTGATAATCTACTGATATTCAGCACCGGTCTTTTATGTGGCACACCTGCTATCGGTGCTAATCGTACCATTGTTACTACCTATTCTCCTCAGACTTTGTTACTGGCATATTCAATGATGGGGGGATTTTGGGCGCCGGAATTGAAGTATGCCGGTTATGACAAAGTGATCTTTCGCGGCAAGTCCCCCAATCTAGTTTATCTGTGGATAAATGGTGACAAGGTGGAAATACGCGACGCCTCCCACCTGCATGGCAAAGGTCCTCTTGAAACCGCGGAGCTTATTAAGGACGAGCTGAACGAGCCGAAGGTCCAGGTCGCTGCTATCGGCCTAGCTGGTGAAAACAGGGCCTATTATGCTTCCATCGAGCATGGCAGGTCCAGTGCCAGCCGACTCGGAGTAGGTGCTATTATGGGGGATAAGAGATTAAAGGCTATAGCTGTTCGTGGAACAAAGGACATCAATATTGCCCGACCGGCTGAATTTATGGAGCTTTGCAACCAAGTGCTGGAATATATAAAGTTTCGGCAGGAGAACCCGATTAAGGGTGTACCCCCCATCTTGGCTAGCCTTGGTTCTCCGCAGGAGATGACATTACGTGATGAGGAGTGGCATACCACCAGCTTCTCCTGGGGGCATGCTCGCCGTCGCAGGAAGGATTTTTGGACCAAGGAAAGGGAAGAAAAGTGGACCAGGATTCAGGATAAAGCAGTGCTGCGGCTCTTAAGCTGTTATAACTGTCCGAACAAATGTGGAGCAACAATTTCCTACCCGGCTCTTGGGTCTCCAAGATATATGATGAAATGCTACTCGAAGCTTACCTACGTGATGGCGTCTATGTCGGATGATCTGGAGTTTGGTTTTAAAATCGCTGGACAAGCTCAAGAATATGGACTGGATGGGTACACAACCCCTCAGGTTATGGCTTTCGCAGTTGAGCTTTACGAGAACGGCATCCTGACCGATAAAGATATGCCGGGATTTCCCCCGAGATCTCCAAACGGCAGCGACGAGGAGAGGTTTTTCTGGCTGCTTGACAAAATTGTTCGACGAGAGGGGATCGGTGATGTCTTAGCCAATGGCGTCTACTGGGCAGCTCGTCAAATTGGCAAGGGGGCAGAGGCATACGATCATAATACCACCAAGAAACATGAGCAGATGGTTATTAAACTAGGAATGCTGAATCCTATTTATTATCTCATGTATGGTACTGGCGAGAAGGTAAACATTACGCAGATTGAAGGGCAAATTCCTCAGGCGCCCTTTCCTTCCCAAGAGTTGAGAGAGGAGTTTGTGAGGGATTGGATCCAGGTTCCTACTGGTAAGGAGGAAAGGTTCAAACAATTTATTATGGAATGGGGGGACGAGGGCAAGGTATTTCCATATTACCCACCTGCTGACCTGATCTGTGACCTGGTTGAATGGCAGGAGATGATGCATTACATTGATGATGCAACCGGGGTCTGCGCTGGCTTGTCATCATTTCCCCTCAAGCCTGCGTACCATATACATAATTACCCAGCTTTTATCTCAGCAGCGACTAGCATAGACATTGATGAAGATGGGTTGTGGGAAATAGCCAAGAGGAATCGAACTCTACTTAGAGCTATCAATGTGAGAAGAGGCTTGAGGGGGAAAGATGATGAACCACCTGCGGACCATTGGAGAAGGAGATTCCCGGAGTATGAGGCCAAGCTCAAGGATGAGTATTACAAATTCAGGGGATGGAATAGCGATGGTATTCCCACCAAAGAGACTCTAAATGGGCTGAGCCTTGATTACGTCGGCAAAGACTTGGAGGAAAGAGGAATTCTAGGAGATGGGAAGGCTGAAGGCGCTTTAAAGACATCTACTGGAGAGGGTTCTGAAAAATGAAAAAGGTCAGAGTAATAAATATCGATGCTGACAAATGCAATGGCTGCCGGGCATGTGAGGCAATTTGCTCCGCCTTTCATGCTAGTCCTAAATATAGCAGCATAAATCCGGAGAGATCTCGGATTCGGGTGAATTTCGATCCGCTGAACGACATCTATATTCCGGTAATGGGCGGCGAGTATACCGCATCGGAATGCAACAGCAGATATACCATCACGCTCGATGGAAAGAAGTATGAGGAGTGTGCCTTCTGCAGGGCTTCCTGCCCATCCAGGGACCTTTTCAAAGACCCTGATTCGGGCCTGCCTCTAAAATGTGATATGTGTGAAGATCTAGAGGATCCGTCTCTGGAAGAGCCATGGTGCGTTCAGTGGTGCTTGTCTGATGCTTTGACGTACGAAGAACGGGAAGAGGAAGTCGAAGAAGAAGTAAAGCAGGAGGAGCTGGAGATAGGATTGGAATCATTGGTAGACAGATATGGATTGCAGAAGATAATGGATACCGTTGCTCGAATGTCAATGTCAAAGAAGGGCTAAAATATTAACGTGAAAGAAGAGGATTAAAAAGACAGTGGAGACCGTAGCCCCCTACAAAGAGATCATAGATGTCATAAAAGAAAGCGGTGGAGACGCCTTTAAGAGATGCTTTCAATGCGGGTTATGCGATACTGTTTGTCCGTGGAATAGGGTGAGAACCTTCAGTATGCGTAAGATCGTCCGTGAGGCTACGTTCGGCTTGACTGATATAGAAAGTGAAGATATGTGGCTGTGTACTACCTGCGGAAAGTGCGTTCAGCAATGCCCCAGGGACGTACAACAGATAGAATCCGGGATATCCTTACGCAGGATCGCCACGGAATATGGGGTTTTTCCTGATCCTGTCAAGCCTATCCGCACCGTGAGCGCAGGCCTCGTTGCTCAAGGTAACCCCTTCGGTGAAGAACGGAAAAACAGGGCGGATTGGGCAGAGGGTCTGTCTGTAAAAACATTCGCCGAGGGGACGGAAGTTTTATATTTCCCCGGCTGCTACCTCTGCTATGACCCAAGATTACAAAAGGTAGCTAGAGCCACAGCCAATATCCTTAACAGGGCAGGGATAGATTTCGGGATACTGGGCTCCAAGGAGAATTGCTGTGGAGAAAGCATCCGCAAGACAGGCGATGAGGAATTATTCAAACGCTTAGCCAGGGAAAACATCAAAACGTTTATCGAAAACGGGGTGAAGAAAATCCTTGTTTCTTCCCCTCATTGCTACCACACCTTCAAAAACGAGTATCCTGAATTCAAGGTGAACTTTGAGGTGGTTCATATCTCCCAGTATTTATTTGAGCTCATTAATGAGGGAAGGCTTGAATTCGCCAAGGAGTATGGGAAGAGGATTACTTATCATGATCCTTGTTATCTGGGTCGACATAATGGTATATATGACGAGCCCCGAGAGGCCTTAAAGAAGATCCCTGGTTTAGAACTGATTGAGATGGCTGATTCGCGGCAAGATAGTCTCTGTTGCGGAATGGGAGGAGGCAGGGTTTGGATGGAAACTCCAAAGGATGAAAGATTCTCCAACCTCAGATTAGAACAAGCTCTTGGGGTTGGGGCTGAGGTGCTGGTTACTTCCTGCCCCTATTGCATTACCAGTTTTGAGGAAAGCAGGTTAGTCCTGAATTATGGTGAGGTCATACAGGTTAAGGACATCACGGAGATTCTCCAGGAAGTGATGTAGATGACAAAGAAGCTAAACATGCAAGAAGCGATTGGCAAATTGGATCTGAAAGGTCTCGCAGAGGACATAGTCTGCGATCGCTTTTCGGACAAGGGATGGGTCAGGACCTCAGTTCACGTGCCTACCGAGATGGAGCTCGCAATCTATGTAAATGGCCAGGCACTGGTCACCATCCTGTGCACTCCAAGCAAGCTGAATTGCCTTGTCATCGGATACCTTTATGCAGAGGGAATCATCTCAGGCATCGGCGACGTGGCGAGCATGCGGGTGTGTGAGGAGGAATTGCTGGCCGATGTGATGCTGAGCAACCCCGAGTATGAATTGCCAACGGTGCGGACACTCGCCTCTGGGTGCGGTGGAGGTGGAGTTTTCAAAACTCAGGGAGAGAGGGTTGATTCGGGTCTTGTTGCTACACCAACGGAAGTGCTATCACTGATGGAGCAGCTTCAAGAGCAGATGAAGCTGTATCAGTTTACTGGTGGCGTGCACACCTCAGCTCTGTCAGATACCAAGAACCTGCTAGTAGTGGCTGAGGATATCGGACGACATAACACCTTGAACAAGATTCAGGGCGAATGTCTATTGAGGGGACTATCAACCAGAGATCGACTGCTGCTGATCACCGGTCGCATTTCGTCCGAGATGTTGCTCAAGGCGGTAAAGATGCAGGTGCCGGTTGTTGTTTCGCGGCACTCGCCGACGGGGAGGGCAATTTCGCTTGCTCGTGATCTGGGCATTGCCCTGGTTGGCCAGGCGCGTGGCAGCCGCCTGGCGGTGTTTTCCCACCCGGAGCGACTTAGCTGCTCAACAAATTAAGTGCGCCTAACCCGGCCGACCCGGATAGTACGGGCACAAAAAATCTGATAAAGGCGGATAGAAGTGGAAAAAGAACTATTGCTAAAAGAAAAAATTCAACAACTTTGTAAAAGTCTTGGAGACAGTAATTTTGGAGATGTCATGGTTGTCGGTGGAGGGATCAGCGGCATTCAAGCCTCTCTTGACCTTGCCGCTTCTGGTTTTAAGGTGTACCTAGTTGACAAATCACCTACCGTTGGCGGCCATATGGCTCAGCTTGACAAGACCTTTCCCACTAATGAGTGCTCCACGTGAATACTCTCGCCCAAACTGGCCGAGGTCGGCCGGCACCCAAATATAGAGGTCCTTACCTTAGCTGAAGTTAAAAGCGTGGAAGGCGAAGCAGGGGATTTTACGGTGACCCTGATCAAAACCCCCCGATACATCAACGAGGATGAGTGTACAGGCTGTGCTACTTGTGCAGATTACTGCCCGGTCAATGTGCCTGACCCGTTTAACCAGAATATATCGTCCAGTAAAGCCGTCCATATATACTTTTCTCAAGCATATCCGCTTATCAGTTATATAGATCCTGAAACCTGTCTTTATCTGAAAGAAGGTAAATGTGGTATTTGCGAAGCAGTCTGTGAGAATAACGCCATAAACCTTAATCAAACGTCGGAGAAGGTGGAGATAAAAGTGGGGGCGATCATTCTCTCCGTGGGCCATGAACCATTTAACCCCCGGCTGAGGAACGACTATGGCTACGGAATATTTGACAACGTGGTAACCAGTATGGACTATGAACGAATAATATGCGCCACCGGGCCATACGAAGGTGAGATACTGCGGGCCTCCGATAAGAAGCATCCCCATAAAATAGCCTGGATTCAGTGCGTCGGTTCCAGACAGGTTACACCGGGCAATAACAGCTATTGTTCAGCCGTATGCTGCACCTATACTCAGAAACAGGTAATGGTGACAAAAGAACATGACGCTGAGGCTGAGTGTACGATATTCCATAACGATATTCGCTCCTGGGGCAAGGACTTCGAACGATTTTACCAGAGAGCAGTGGACCTCCCCGGGGTTCGATTTATAAGAAGCTATGTGTCAATAGGAAAAGAGGACCCGGAAACCAAGAATGTGAGTATAAGATACGCTACTGCCGAGGAGGGAGTAAAGGAGGAGGAATTCGATCTGGTAGTATTATCCGTTGGATTAAACCCTCCTGCTGATTACGAGGGCCTCGCAGCCACGTACGGTATTGAGCTCAATGCACACGGATTCTGCAAAACCAATCCGGTCAATCCCATGGAGACCTCTCGCCCGGGGATTTTTGTTAGCGGGGCCTTCCAGGGTCCTATGGATATCCCCGAGTCGGTTTTTACCGCCAGCGGGGCCGGTTCTCAATGTGGTGCATGCCTTGACTACCGGCGGGGAAAGCTGACCACCGAACGGGTCTTTCCGCCGGAAAGGGATGTCTCAGAAGAGGAACCCAGGGTGGGGGTCTTTGTATGCCGTTGTGGAGCGAATATCGGAGCAGTAGTGGATGTTCCTTCCGTAGTTGACTATGCCGCAACCTTACCCAATGTTGTCTATGCTCAGGAGCAGCTCTTTTCATGTGCTACTAGTTACGTCCAGGAAATAACAGACATAATAAAGGAAAAAGGGCTCAATCGGTTGGTTATCGCCGCCTGTACCCCCCTAAACCTTGAACCGACATTTCGGGACACCCTTCGGGAGGCAGGGGCCAATCAATATTTCTGTGAAATGGCCAATATTAGGGAGCATGACTCCTGGGTCCACTCAAAAGAACCGGAAGAAGCCACCCAGAAGGCAAAGGACCTCGTCCGGATGTCGGTAGCCAGAGCTGCCCTTTTGGAGCCATTACAGGAGATTGAGCTGCCGGTCAACAAGACGGCGTTAGTGATTGGTGGAGGCATAGCCGGCATGACGAACGCCCTCTCCATAGCCAACCAGGGACATGAGGTTCATCTGGTGGAGAAGGATGCAGACCTGGGGGGAATGGCTCGAAGACTTCACTACACCCTGGAAGGGCTGGATGTTCAAGCATATTTGCGTGATGTTATACGTGAGGTCTATCAACACCCCTTAATACATGTATATCATAATGCTACCATCACAGAGGCTACCGGATATGTGGGGAATTTTGTAACCACGGTGCAGTCTGAGAAAGGGGTTACCGAGATAAAACACGGTGCAACCGTCATCGCTACTGGTGCTGAGGAATATAAACCCACTGAATACCTTTATGGAGAAGATGATAGGGTAATGACCCATCTTGAGTTGGAGGAGAAGCTTGCCGCAGGAGATGAAAATATAACTAAGGCAGAGACGCTGGTGATGATCCAATGCGTAGGTTGCAGAAATGAAGAAAGAAATTACTGCTCCCGGGTATGTTGCAGCCAGGCTATAAAGAATGCCTTGAAGCTCAAAGAGATAAACCCCAAGATGGATATCTATATTCTCTTTCGGGATATGAGGACCTATGGGCTTATGGAGGATTATTACCGGGAGGCGTCCGAGAAAGACATCAAGTTCATCCGCTATGAGCCGGATGATAAACCGCAGGTGGAAGCGGTTGAGGAAGAGGGCCGTCCTGTTTTAAGGGTTACCGTGCCCGACCCCATTTTAGGTCAAAGACTTGCAATCGATGCCGATTACCTTGCGTTGGCTGCTGCCGTTATTCCAGCGTCAGAAAACAAGGAAGTAGCGCAGTTATTCAAGGTTACTTTGGGTCCGGATGGTTTCTTCAAAGAAGCTCATGTCAAATTACGGCCTGTTGACCTTGGCGCAGACGGCGTTTACCTGTGTGGGACAGCTCATTATCCCAAGCACATATCTGAGACGATTAACCAGTCTTACGGGGCCGCAGGTCGGGCCTTGACCTTACTGTCGCATGATATCGTCACCGTCTCAGGTGCTGTTTGCGAGGTAGATGAGAAAAAGTGTATAGGGTGTGGGGCATGTATCTCGGTTTGTACGTATGGTACGATATAGTTTCATGAGACTCGACAGGGCAAAAAGGCTGTGGTTAATCCCGTTCTCTGTAAAGGGTGTGGTCTCTGCAATACCAAGTGTCCTACCGGGGCTATTTCTCTGAAGCACTATACCAATGAAGAGCTGTCGAGCCAAATTGATGCGGCCCTTCTAGAGGAAGAGGCTGTTCCACACATGGATGCGGCGGTTGGCGATGTTTAAAACTATACAAATGACTACTGCTGGGATTATTCAGAAAGGAGGTGAGAACCAATGAGCCCAGGGCATCGATTTAAACCGAGAATATTAGGCTTTGTTTGCAATTGGTGAGCATACGGCGCTGCAGACATGGCTGGAGTTTCCAGACTGCAATACACGACTGAAGCGAGGCTTATCCGCGTGATGTGCACCGGCAGAGTCGACCTGTCGTTTGTACTCCGGGGGTTCTCAAACGGCGCGGACGGGGTGTTTATCGGCGGTTGTCATCCTGGTGAATGTAATTATATGGTTCATGGAAATTACCATGCACTAAGCATGGTGCATCTCTGTAGAAGAATAATGGAGCACATAGGGCTAAACCCCGAAAGGTTGATGATTGACTGGTGTGACGCCGGCGAAGGAATCCGTTTCGGCAGAATCATGAATGAGTTTAGCAGTAAGGTGAAGGAATTGGGACCGCTAGGTGCAAGTGAAGGAATCGATCAAAACGAATTAAGATCGAAACTTGAAGAAGTAACAAAGCTCGTCCCCTACATTAAGCTGATGAAACAGGAAAAACTGGGGACGCGCCTTGAGAACACAGAGGAATATAAAGACCTGTACACCAGCGACGAGATTGACCAGTTATTTAGCGAAGTAGTCTCTTATTATATTGATCCGGAAAAGTGCCAGGCCTGTATGATTTGTGCTAAGAGATGCCCTGTGGAAGCGATTATAAGTGCCAAGAACCAGATCCATGTCATTGACCAGGAAAAATGCATAAAATGCGGGACTTGCTTTGAGGCGTGCCCGCCTAAATTTGGTGCGGTGACGAAGATTGTTGGCGAGTCTGTTCCGCCTCCTATTCCTGAAGAAAAAAGAACTATAGTCAGAAAGAGTAAAGAAAAAGAAGTTGCTTGAAGCAAGGGAGGGAGGATTATTCAACTTGCTTGGGTTAAAATATCACCCTAAAGAGAAAGGAGCCCCATGAATGAGAGCACCATTAAAATTAGACTCATGAAGGCTGACGATTTTGACGCTGTGGTTGGGATTGACGAGAAAGTACTCAAGGCTCGCCGGCAGGAGTACTATGAACTGAAGTTTGAAAAGCTTGTTCAATCCAAAGATTATTTGCCCACCTCGCTTGTGGCAGAGGAAGAAGATGGAACGGTGGTGGGGTTTATAATGGGGGAACTCTATATAGGAGAATATGGTATTTCCCAGGAAAAAGCAACCCTGGATACGATCGGCGTTGATCCCGATTACCAGCATAAGGGTATCGGTGAGCAGTTGATTAATGAATTTGTGGATCATTTGAGAACACTCGGCGTTCAAAAAATAAACACCTTGGTCGACTGGAATGATTCCCAACTGATACATTTCTTTAGCGCGAACCAATTTAGCCCCTCCAAAACCATTAACCTGGAACGAAGCCTTTGATGGTAGTAAGAACCAGGTCTGAGAAGGTAGATAAAACTCGTAAAATAATCTTACAGCTATTGCTGGCTCATGCTCCAGATGCCTGGGAATTGCAGGATTTGGCTAAAAAGTATGGAAATGTTTTCCGCTTTGCCCTACATCGACACTACAAGCAGCTTTCGTTTTAACCGAAGCGCTAATATCTCCCCCACCTTCATTTCGAACCCGAGTCAGAGGAATAGGCAACGATTAATACTGTTCCAGCTGGGGTTCGGTAGCACTAAATGAATATGCCTTTGGGGGAAGGTGGCCCCATGCAGACTTCATCTCCTAAAACCAGATTTGTTGTTCTCACTCCAAATGGCTTCAGGTGGCTGATGAGCGGGAGTTTGATGAGACTCGAGCCCAGAGGATGATCGATCTCTTCGTTACTGAGATCATGGGGCCCAGAGAGGTGAAAGACTAACGATTTTAGAATAAGAAAGGAGGACAAAATGCTAGTTGCCGGAATAGATGTAGGCGGTAAAAATTTGCACATCGTTATCATGAAGGATGGTGAAATAATTGCAAAGAACAAAGCACCAGCAGGCATAAAGAAGGCAGAGTCGGCAGAAAAGGTTTATGACGAGACTCTGAAAAAGGCAGGTCTCAAGAGAGACGATGTCGAGCAAGTGGTGGCTACTGGTAGTGCAGGTAAGCGCGCTGCCTTCGCTACTGGCTTCATCCCCGATGCCGCTGCCGATGCCAGGGGGGTAAATCGACTTGTCCCTTCAGCGAGGACTATCATTGATGTAGGTGCAGAGGAGGGTAGGGCAATTAAAGTTAGCCCTGAAGGGAAAGTCCTTGACTTTGCCATCAACGAGAAATGTGCGGCTGGAACCGGTACCTTTGTCGAGACCATGGCTAGGGCGCTGGAGATATCAGTGGAGGAGATGGCGCAGATCTCACTGAAGTCCAACAAGTCGATCCCGATGAATGCGCAGTGCGCCGTCTTTGGAGAATCCGAGGTGGTTTCGCTGATTCACGCAAAGACTGAAAAACACGATATTGCCCGAGCAGTGCATGATGCCATTGCCGGAAGGATTGCCTCGGTAGCTCGTATTGTGGGGCTGGAAAAGGACATAGCTATGATCGGAGGTGTGGCTATGAATGCTGGGTTCATTGACTCCCTGAAGAGGGAAACAGATATGGATATAGTCGTACCCGATGACCCTGACTATGTGGGCGCCCTGGGAGCGGCTGTTGCTGCTTCTACTGGGGTGTTGGAAGAAGAGGTTAAGGCAAAGGTGGTAGAAAAGGAGACAATCGAAGAAGGAAAAGCTTAATAGAAGAGGTGTAACACCATGGCTGAAGAAGAAAAGACGCAAGAATACTGGAGATGGCCGGAGGGCAGTTGGGTAAATCCGGATATTGACTGGAAGAAGGGGAAAGTTATCACCGCTGGGGTTGATGTGGGTTCAGTCAGCTCACAGGCAGTGGTAATGGTTGACGGCGAACTCTATGCCTTCAGCAACACGCGCACAGGCTCGGATAGTCCTGACAGCGCTCGGAAGTGTTTGAATATGGCTTTGGAAAAAAGCGATTTGAAGGTGGATAATATGGATTACTGCATTGGGACCGGCTATGGAAGGGTGAACGTGCCCATGGCCCAGCATGCGATAACCGAGATCGCATGTCATGCTCGGGGAGCTAACTTCATGTATGGGCCAGAGGTGAGAACCGTGATGGATATGGGTGGTCAGGACTGCAAGGCCATCAACTGCGATAACAGGGGCAAGGTTCTCAACTTTATGATGAACGACAAGTGCGCTGCTGGTACTGGTCGGGGCATGGAAGTATTTGCCGACCTCATAAGGGTGCCCGTTTGGGAGATTGGGCCGCGTTCCTTCCAGATCGAGAAGGAGCCGCCCATGATAAGCAGCACCTGCGTGGTATTTGCCAAGTCTGAGGTTGTCGGCTTGTTGGAGGAAGGGAAGCCTGAGAACGACATCATGGCTGCTTACTGTTCCGCCATGGCCCACCGTATACTAGAGCTGTTAAATCGCCTGGGCGTGCAGGAAAAATTTGTCATCACCGGCGGCATTGCCAAAAATGAAGGGGTAGTGAAGAGACTGGAGAAAGAGCTGGGTATAAACACCATGGATAAGGCCTGGTATAGAGAAGATATGCGCAAGGCAGATATTCCGTTTGACACCCAGATCGCCGGTGGGATAGGAGCGGCCATGTTCGGCTACGCCATGATCGAGCGCGGGAAAGTGAAGAGCGCTCGGAAAACATGAGAGAAAGAAAATGATAGCGAATTACGGTTTCAAAGATGGATCGGGCGATTGGTTCGTCACAATTGACACTGATAAGTGTAACGGCTGTGGTAAATGCGTAGAGGCCTGCCCTGCGAACGCCCTTGAAGTAGCTGAAGATGAATACGATCCTTTCCGGGACGACCAAGTGGCCAGAGTGGTAGTGGAGGAGCGCAAGAAGGTTAGGTATACTTGCGCTCCTTGCCGGCCGGGCTACGGTGCCGAGCCTCCACCCTGTGTAGCCGCTTGTGAACCAGGAGCCATCTCTCACTCAGAGGGATGGAAGCTTTTGTATGGGAAGAAATAATCTCATTCCCGCCAGCGCTCAGCTAGGAGACAGCAATGGCTGAAGCAGGACGCTGCCTGAGGTGTGACCTCCGGCTCCTGTTCAATAAGCCCATTTTGGCACCGAAGAAGGAGCTGTGGGTTGAATTCACCACATATTCTTCA
>JAFDHG010000042.1 GCA_019308925.1 Deltaproteobacteria bacterium | reverse complement strand
AGATAGTCCCGTAACATAGTGATATATAAGAAAAATTTAATCTCCTAGTGTAACTGGAAATTTTTGTGCTTATATTTCAACTACTTACAAAAGACTTGTCAAACTTGGGATATAAGTTCAAATTAACTAAAGGACATAGACCTTAGGCAATATCAGTAAAAGGAGTGTCCTACTCCATTTATAAAGACCCTCCTTAAATACCCCCCTCTTTTCCTTTTTGCAACCACCAAATGGGTCATAAAAGTGATAAGAGGTTGCTTCCCGACAAGAGGCGACCCCTTTACAAAGATCTGGATGGTTTCTATAATGAGGGGCGTGGCAAAGGCAGATAAAACAAAAAGGATTTTTCTCCTGATCTTTATTATCTTGTTCGCCCTCGCCCTTTTCGTCCTCCCCCATATCGAGCTAAAAGGTGCCAGAAAGAGGATCGCCGGGGAGGCATCCTCGAAGCTCAAGGCGAAGGTGGTAATATCCCATGCCTACTTATCCCTCTTTCCCTGGCCTCATATCACCCTGAAGGGGATAAGAATCGAATCCCCTCAATGGGGGGGATTTATATCTGAAGAGATGAGGGTATATCCACGCCTTGCACCTCTCTTTAAGAAGGAGGTCGCCTTAAAAAGGCTTTTTTTAAAAGGGCCCACCCTTGACCTTACCCTCGCTGAGGGGGCGATGACGAAGGGTAAGGGGACCATCATCCCATACCTTAAAAAGAGAGGGGTACGTAAAATCCCCTCCCTGGAGGTAGAAGGAGGGAGGGTAAATATACTGAGGCCAGGGGAGAAGAACCACTTTTTTAAAATACAGGCGCTGGAAGGGAATATCGTCCCACGTAAAAAGGGCGAGGTGGAATTGGGGCTTCAATTCTCCTGCTCCGGGGCAGCGAGGGTGGAGTTGAAGGGGAAGGGTGACCCGGCCCTGGGAAGGGGGTGGTTTAACCTTATTGTCGAGGGGATATCTCTGGATAAATTGATCTCCCTTATAAGGAGGGAAGAGATCACCATCGTCTCATCCCGCATGGATCTGGGGGTACATGGGGAGGCCAAAGGCTGGGACAAGATCAGATTGCAATTGGAGGGAGGAGATTTTCAGATCATCCTTGCAGATGAAGAAGGGGGAAGGGAGGAGATAAGGGGAGACAATTGGGAAGGGGTAATAAAGCGAGAAGGAAATTTGTGGAGCGGAAAGATTGGGCCCCTTGAACTACTTTCCCCCTCTTTGAGGGTTTCGGCCTGGGCGAAGGAGGAAAGGGGAGAATCTTTCTCCTTCATCATCAAGGGAATTGATGTGAAAGTGGAGGAGGTCAGAAGGGTTGTCCTCAAGTTAATGGGAAAGGATGAGACGGTCAAAGAGATCTTTCATATCCTTCAGGGTGGAGAGGTCTCTCAGATCGTCTGTTATGGGGAGGGAAAGGATTTGAGAGAGGCAGTAGATGTGGAACACAATATGAGGATTCGTGGCACCCTCTCCGAAGGAAAGGTCTTGGTACCAGCAGGCCCCCTCCCCTTAGAGGAGGTATCAGGTGAGGTTTTGATCTCACAGGCGGTGATGCAGGGTTGGGGTATCGAGGCGCGCCTGGGAAGGTCGATAGCTAAAGAGGGCAAGCTGGTCATAGGTCTGACGGCGGAGAGGGATATCTTCCATCTGGAGGCCGAGGTGGAGGCTGATGCAGGAGACATCGTTCACTATCTCCCCATGGTCCTCAAAGAAGAATTAAGGCTGGGGATAAAGAGGTTCCAGGAGGCGAACGGATGGGCACATGGGAGGCTTGTGCTGGGCGAAAATATTCACGCTGTTGACCCAAGGGTTGAGGTCGAGGATTTTCAGGTTTCCTTTAATCACGAGCTTTTCCCTTGGCCCATCTCCTTGGAAGGGGGAGACCTTGCACTCCAGGATGGGGTGCTGACTTGGAAGGGGGTAAAAGGTAAGCTGGGAAGGAGCACCCTGTATCATGGGGCGGGGAGTATTTCCTTGCTGGGGGATAAACCCTCTTTGGAGATCTCCTCCCTGGCAGGGGATGTGGACTTAGAGGATGTTGACAAATGGTTAAAGGGGAATTTAGGGCTAAAATCCATAAGAGGAGACCTCAAACTTGAGGATCTTAGGTTCAAGGCCGTCCTCAATCCCTTCCGAGCGGAGGGCATTTCCTTTCATGGGCGGTGTGGCGATGGGGCCATCTATCCATCATTTTCCTCCACTCCCTTCTTCTTAAAGGGAGTGGAGGTCATCTGTAACGACGGTCTTAGTCTGAAGGAATCAGGGGATGGGAGGCCCAAACCTTACGGGGAGCTCATCTTGAGGGCCGATACCATAACATGGGAAGATTACATATGGAGGGACGCCGAAGGGGTTGTTACCTTTGGTGATAAGGGGACCAGTATAAAGGTCGCCAGGGCCGATCTCTGCGGCATTAACTGTCAAGGGACTATATCCCAAGGAGAAGGGATGACTACCCTCGCCTTTCGGTTCTGGGCAAGAGGGGCCGGACCCTCTCCAACCATATCCTGTCTGTGGGGGAAGGATGCCCACATTGAGGGAACGTTCCTCTTAGAGGGGGATATAAAGGCCGAAGGTAAAGAGGACCCCCTCAGAGAAAGCTCCCAGGGGAGCCTTCTCATTCGTTCCCAAAAGGGAAGGATCTACCGCTGGACCATCCTCTCCCGGATTTTTTCCCTTCTAAACGTCATGGAGTTTTTTAAAGGGAAGTTCCCCGACTTTACCCAGAAAGGGTTTCAATACGATAAATTCATAATAAAAGGGGATTTAAAGGATGGATCCCTTTGTTTGGAAGAGGCGGTGATAGATGGTACGGCGATGAAGATCGTGGGTGAGGGGAAGATCGACCTTCTAAAAGGAGAGGCAAACCTGGTGGTGTTGATTGCACCCTTAAAGACAGTGGACATCATCATGAATAATATACCCATCTTTGGGAAGGTCTTTACAGGGAAAAGCGGTACCTTTATCTCTGTACCCTTCGGCGTCACGGGCCCCCTCGACGACCCCAAGATAACCACCCTTCCTCCATCGGCCGTGGGGGCTGGCCTCTGGGGGTTACTAAAGAGGACCCTACAGGTACCTGGTGAGGTGATCAAACCGGTGCTCCCCAAAAAATAATATAAGCGTTCAGCAATCAGCCGTCAGCTTTAATCTATTTGGCTAAAGTTCTGGGGGGAGTTCCTTGAGCTGGGCGAGGGAGAAGACCGGGCCATCAATGCAGACGTACTTGGTGCCGATATTACAGCGTCCGCAGAGTCCAATCCCGCACTTCATCCTCCGCTCTAAGGTAGTTATGACCTGATCGTCTTTGAATCCAAGCTCAGCAAGGGCCTGTAAGGTGAAACGGATCATTATAGGTGGACCGCAGGTGATGGCAACCTTATTCTGGGGGGAGGGAGCCAACTCTTTGAGCACGTTGGGGACCAATCCCACCCTTTTGTCCCATTCTGGGAATTCCCGGTCCACGGTGAGGATGAGTTCCATGTCATCGCGGGCCTCCCACTCCTTTACCTCCTCTTTGTAACAGAGATCCTGAGGAGAGCGGGCACCGTATAAGAGGGTGATCTCCCCGTAGTCCTTGCGGTTATCGAGCATAAAGAGCAGAAGTGTCCGCAGGGGGGCCATACCGATACCCCCACCAATAAAGTAGATGTCTTTACCCTTCATATCCTCGTAGGGAAACCAATTACCTAGGGGTCCTCTTACTCCGATGGGATTTCCTTCCTTGAGCTGGTGGATCCGTTCGGTGACCTCACCCGCCTGCATGACACTGAACTGGAGGTATTCCATCCGAGTGGGCGGGGAGTTGATCACAAAGGTGGCCTCCCCCACGCCGAATATCGACAGTTGCGCCGCCTGACCTGGTTCAAAGCGGAAGGACTTCATGCGCTCCTGGTCGTTCAGGACTACCTGAAAGGACTTGATGTTGGGTGTTTCCTGTACCACCTTCAGCACCGTGCCTATCTTGGGGAGAAACGGGTTTATGGAGTTAGCCATGAACCTTCACCTCACGCAGGACCTGGCGGATATCGAGGGATACCGGGCACGCCTTAATACAACGGCCACAGCCAGTACAACCAAACATCCCCTCATAGTTGGTCGGGTGATAGCTGAACTTGTGCCCGATGCGGTTTCTGTATCTTTCGACCTTGGTCGGACGGGGATTGTGACCACTGGCCTCCAGGGTGTATTGGTAAAACATACAGGAGTCCCACGTGCGGATTCGTTCCCCCTTTACCCCAGCGGTCTCATCGGTGATGTTGAAGCAATAACAGGTGGGGCAGACATACGTACATGCTCCACAACTGATGCACTTGGCCGAGACCTGTTTCCAGAAATCGGTACTGAAAAGCTCGAGCAAACATTGAGCGATTCCATCCAGTTCAAGCTCGCTCTCCAGGCTGACCTTCTCCCGCTCCTCCCGGGCTTCGTCTGCTTTATTGTGGCCCAAGGCAAAGGCCTCATCCTGAAGAAGTGCTCCGCCCTTTTCGGTTGCTGGCTCAGCAAAGTATCCTCCTGTCACCGGGGTCAGAACAAGATCCGATCCCTCTGTGTTGGTTGGCCCTCCGCCGACACTGGTGCAGAAACAGGTGTTCTCGGGCTGGGTGCAGAGGATAGTAACTATTGTAGTTGCCTTCCGCCGGGCCTTATAATAGGGGTCCCTCCACTGGCCATCGTTGAAGACTGCGTCAAAGACCATGAGACCCCGAGCATCGCATGGACGCGCCCCGAAGATGATGGTTGGAAGAGCTTCCAGCGTTTCTTCAACCTGGACTTCGGATTTTTCCAGGTTTTCTGGATCCTTGTGGTACGTATAGCTCAGGAGACACTCAGTCTGGGGAAAAAGGATCTCCTTTGGCGGAAGCGTAGCCTGTTTGTTGAGAGCAAGCTGAGCACCCTCCTTGAATTCATGAAACAGTATCACGGTGTCCGAGACCTTCACCGGAGCAAAGACCCGATATGTGCCACCAAGCCTCTTCAACAATCCTGGTATTTTGTCGGTCGCTAAAAAGCGCCCTTTGTTGCTCACCAGTCTTTCTCCCTAATGGTCGACTCTTCCATTTGAAAGGTATACAATGGCGGGGTATCCTCTGTGTTTACCCCCGCCTCATAATCAAAGAGTGCTTTGATCTCTTTGTTGATCTTTTTGCGGATGCGCTGGATCGGGATGTCCATTGGGCAGGCCCGCTCGCACTCGCCACAGTCGGTGCAGCGACCGGCTACGTGCAAGGCATGCATGATGTGCCACATGACCTTTTCACCGATCCCTGCCCGTTGGCTGAGCCAATGAGGATTTCTGGAATCAGCAGCACAATAATCCTGGCAGACACACAGCGGGCACGCGTTACGACAGGCATAGCAACGGATGCATCGATTCAGTTCTCGCTCCCAGTGCGCCAGACGCTCTTTGACGTCTAACTTTTCTATCTCCTCTACCTCCTTATAGAGGAGGTCTGCCGGCCTCTGGGGGGATAAGGCCTCTCCAGCTAGGTGGTCGTAGATTAAGGGAGTCGGATACTGACAGGAGAGGCACTTTGTCGCCAGGACCTCGTCCAGGGGGAATTCCTCCCGCCCTTGGGGGGTTTCAATGGTGACGTTCCCCTCCGCAAAAGATACCCTCTTCACCTGGGAGACATTCATCCGGGCCCTGATCTTGGACAGATCCACCACCCCTGGACACGATATCCCGAAAATTACTATCTCTTCTCTTTGGATAAGCCCTTCCTGAAGGAGCTGGATCACGGAGCGACTGTCGCATCCCTTGAGCAGGACTCCCACCTTTCGTCCCTTTAATTGTGGCAAATAGGACGCAAGGTTGTGAACACAGAGTGGATTCCAGATCAGTCGATCTATGTCCTCCTGAGAGCGGATAAAAAGAGGGGTCGCGTGTAAGGCATCGAACCCTTGCTCCCAACCAATAATGAATTCAACGTCCTCCAACTCTTTTTGAATGTCTTCTCTTAGTTTACCTATCGCCTCCACTTCCATCTCCTTCACCAAAATGATGAAGTGGACCTAGATTGTGGATCTGCTCAGTGAAGTTGGTTACGACCTTTTGCCAACGGGCCCCTTCGGAGGCAGAAACCCAGGTGTATTCAAATCTGCCTGGCTCGACCCCCATAAATGGAAGAAATCGTTTGAGCACCTCGAGCCGGCGTCGGGCATAAAAATTTCCCTCAGCATAATGGCAGTCGCGCGGATGACATCCCGACACCAGGACTCCATCAGCCCCGCTCATGAAGGCCTTGACCACCAAGAGGGGATCCACCCTCCCAGAACAGGGGACACGGATGATCCTGAGATCGGTTGGTTGTTTGAAACGTGAGACACCGGCGGTGTCAGCACCCCCATAGGAACACCAGTTACAGAGGAACCCGACTACCCTGAGCTCCTTTCCTTCCACGCCTGACATAACGCCTCCACCTCCGCGATAATCTGATTATCGGTGAACTGCTGTAACTGGATCGCCCCAGGCGGACAGGTTGCTGTACACAGACCACAACCCTGGCAGACCGTCTCGATGACACGGGCCACTATTCTTCCGTCCCGAAGCTCTCTTTCCTCAATGGCACCAAAGGGACACGTCTCGGCACACTTGAGGCAACCGATGCACCTGCTTTCGTCCACCTGGGCAATCTGGGGATCAGACTCCAGCTTATCTTTGGAAAAGAGGGCAAGAACCTTGCTGGCCGCAGCACTTCCCTGCCCCACCGAGGCGGGGATGTCCTTGGGCCCTTGACACGCCCCGGCAAGGAAAATCCCTGAGGTGTTGGTCTCCACCGGCCTCAACTTGGGGTGACTCTCTATATAGAAGCCATACCCATCATAAGAAATCCTCAACTTTTCGGCCAGCTCCTCGGCCCCGGGTGCACATGTTGCTGCTGTCGCCAGGACCACGAGGTCTGCATCAACCTCCACCTGGGTCCCCAAGAGGGTATCAACACCCTTCACTATCATGTGTCTACCTCTAGGATAAACACGTGAGACCCGTCCCCTGATATACTGGGCCCCGTACTCCTCTTGTGCCCTGCGGACAAACTCTTCATATCCCTTCCCTGGCGCCCGGATGTCTATATAAAAGACATAGACATCGGAGTTGGGGATGTGATCTCTCGTCAGAATGGCCTGTTTTGCAATATACATGCAGCAGAAGTTGGAACAGTAGGGACGGCCCAAGGAGAGATCGCGGGAACCGGCGCAGGAGATGAAGACAATTCGCTTCGGCTCCTCACCATCGGAGGGGCGCACGATGTGCCCCTGGGTAGGGCCGGATGCGTTCAACAACCGCTCATACTGGATGCCGGTGATCACATCGGGGTATCTCCCTGCACCATACTCTCCCAATTCCTCTATATTCATAAGGCCATATCCCGTGGCGACGATAATAGCCCCGACCTCCTCGGTGATAATCTCATCCTCCATTTCATAGTTTATGGCCCCCACAGGGCAGACCTTGGCGCAGACTCCACACTTGCCCTTGGTGAACTGGCGGCAGTATTTTGGGTCTATCCTTGCCTTCTTCGGAATGGCCTGGGGGAAGGGGATGTTAATAGCTGTGGTATAGGCGACACCTTCATTGTGGTAATCAAAGGCCTTCTTGCTGGGGCACTTCTCCATGCAGAGACCACAGCCCGTGCACTTTGCCCAGTCCACGTAGGTGGCCTTGCGCCTGATCTTGACCGTGTAGTTGCCCACATATCCGGAGATATCCTCGATCTCTGAATAGGTGTAGAGTTTAATCTTGTCATGTTGGCCCACGTCGACCATCTTGGGCCCCAAAATGCAGATGGAGCAGTCCACCGTGGGGAAGGTCTTGTCCAGCTGGGCCATCCTTCCCCCAATGCTGCTCTTCTTTTCCACCAGAACCACATCCAACCCACCCTCAGCACAGTCCAGGGCAGCCTGCATCCCTGCCACGCCGGCGCCGATCACCAGTACCCGTTTATTCACATCGAAATAGGAGGGGTGGAGATGAACATTGTTGGCTACTTTGGCCACAGCCATCCTCACCAACTCGATGGCCTTGCGGGTGTTGGCCTCTTTGTCCTCTCCGATCCAAGAACAGTGTTCCCTGATATTGGCCATCTCAAACATATACCGGTTGAGACCGGCCCGCTCTATGGTACGGCGGAAGGTATTCTCGTGCATTATAGGAGAACAGGCGGCCACCACAACGCCGTCCAAGTTATGTTCTTTGATGGCCTGTTGAATCTCTTGTTGTCCAGGTTCGGAGCAGGTGTACAGGTAATCCGTGGAATAGGCGACATGAGGGAACTGTTTGGCTTCTTCAGCCACCTGATGGCTGTCCACCGTCCCCCCGATGTTAGTCCCACAATGGCAGACGAACACTCCAATCCTCATTCCTTAAGCTTCTCCTCCCACTTTTTTAGGAGCTTGTCAGGGTGCACTGCATGTCTGTCCAAACCCATCTCCTTTGAGGAAAACCCGAAAGCCAGACCGATCATCTGGGTAATGTAAAAGATAGGGATCTCAAAATTGGTCCCTAGATGGGAGTTGATCTGGCCCTGACGCAGGTCCAGGTTTTGCTGACAAAGGCTGCAGGCGAGCACAATGCCATCGGCCCCAATCTGCTGTGCCATGTCTAAGATCTTGCCGCTGAGGGTTAAGACCATGTCTCGCTTGGGAAGACCAAAAGCGGCCCCGCAGCATTCTGTTTTAAACGGAAAGTCTGGAACCTCAGCACCCAAGGCTTCCAAAATTCGATCTATGGAGATGGGGTTCTCTGGATCATCGAACTGAGCCCGCTCGGGGGGCCTGGTGAGGAGGCATCCATAGTACGGGGCTAACCTCATGCCCTTGAGTGGTTTTTTAACCTTTTGTGCCAACGCATCCACTCCCACCTCTTCAAAGATAATTTGCAAGAGGGACTTGGCCTGGATTTCTGCCTTAAAAGGAAGGTCTAAGAGTTCATTCAACTCCTTCAGCGATTCATCGTCCTGCGCTAATTCCAGTGCGTTTTTAGAGGCCACCAGACAGGCAGGGCAAGGGGTGACAAGGGTAGCTAGACCCATCTTCTCGGCGGTGGCAAGGTTTCTAGCGGCGAGCGCTCCAGAGAGGAGGCGGTCCACTGTGTGAGCGGGTGTAGCGCCACAACAACTCCAGTCTTCTATTTCGACCAGTTCGACTCCCAGGGCCTCGGCCACTTTGCGTGAGGAGATCCCATACTCCACTGCCGTGCCCTTTTGGGAACAACCGGGAAAGTATGCGTATCGGTCACCCTTCATAAACCCCTCTTTTTGGCAAAGCGCTCAAAGATTTCTTTAACAGCACCAACCCCTTTGATGTTTTCTGGGAAGTAGTGCAGCTTCCCCTTGCCCAGGAGCTTGGGCCCCAACTCCGCATCGGCAAAGGGCCTCCCTGATTGGAGGTTATATTTCAGTAAGAGACCTACTTCATATACCCGCCCGTGGCGCTTCACTGAGTCGAGAAAGTCATCGTGAAAACGCCGTATCCCTGCCTCTGAGACCATACCTTCCCGTCTGGCCATAATTCTCAGGGTGTCCATCACCCTGGCAACGTCGATGTTGCGAGGGCAACGTGTGGTGCATGTTTCACAAGTGGCGCATAGCCAGATGGCATGGGAGCGGAGTACCTCCTCCTTCTGTCCCACCTGGATGAGGCGCATGATCTGGTGCACCGGGATGTCAAAGGCGAAGGCATAGGGACAACCCGCCGTGCAATTGCCGCACTGATAGCAGAGCGAGATGTCCTGGCCACTCTCCTCCTCCACAGCCTTAATAAAATCCCTGTCTATAGACGCAAGATCTAAGATTTCCATCGTCCGAGCTTGTTAATAAAGGCACAAAGTAATTTTCTCTATCATAGTCACCCCTCACACCCTTGTCAAGTTTAATGAAGCAAAAAAGTTTCCCCATTTTTTCATCAAGAACATACCTTTCCACATGCGATCCTTCCTAACCTATTAATATCAATAGCCTATTTCAATTTGATAGAGGATTTTGGAGAAAAGTCCTGTAACGAAGGAATTTCTGCGAAAAAGGCTTGACGTAACCTTTAGGGTATGATAGGTAAAGGAGGGGAGTTTGAACTTAAATTCACAATTAAAGGCGAGTTCATCTTTTAAAAGGAGGAGGAAATGGAGATCATTGTCTGTTTAAAACAGGTGCCCGACACCGAGGCGGAAATCAGGCCTACCTCTGACAACACCGAGATCAACTACGAGGGAATAAAATTTGTGATAAATGTCTATGATGAATATGCGGTGGAGGAGGCCCTGCGGTTAAAAGAAAAGGTGGGGGAGGGGACGGTCACCATCGTCACCCTTGGCCCGGAGCGGGCAGTGGAGTCCATCAGAACGGCCCTGGCCATGGGTGCAGATAAGGCGGTGCACCTTGATGACCCCGCCTTTCTCGAAGGAGATCCTTACACCACAGCCAAGGCCTTGGCCAAGGCCATCGAGGGGATGAACTACGACCTGATCTTCTGCGGCATGCGAGCAATCGATGATGATTCGTTCCAGGTGGGGCATATCCTAGCTGAGCTTTTGGGTCTTCCTTCTGTTATGGGAATCCTCAAGTTTGAGCTCTCTGACGACAAGAAGAAGGCAACGGTGCATCGCCAAGTAGAAGGAGGAACAGAGGTACTGGAAGTTCCCCTGCCAGCAGTGCTTGGCGCAACAAAGGGGTTGAATGAACCAAGATATCCATCATTGCCGGGCATCATGAAGGCGAAGAAGAAGGAGCTCAAACCGGTCAAACTGGGTGATGTAGGCCTCAGCGAGGATCAGGTTGGGAAACAGGGGGCTTTGACTCAGGTGGTCAAGTTCTCTCTCCCTCCGGTGAGACAGGCCGGAAAGATCATTGAAGGGGAAACCCCTGAGGAGAAGGCAGCAAATTTGGCCAAGCTCCTCAGAGAAGAAGCGAAAGCAATCTAAAATCCTAAAAAGCAAGAGGAGAAGATACAATGGCGGGAATTTGGGTCTATGCAGAACACAAGGATGGCAAAGTAAAAAAGGTAGCATTTGAAATTTTAACTGAGGCCAAGAAGCTCGCGGAGAAGAAGGGAGAGCCGCTCTGTGGAGTCCTGATTGGATCTGACGTAGAAGGAATGGTTCCCTCCGTGGGCGCCTACGGAGCGGAAAAGGTCTATTGCGTGGAGACGGAATGCCTGGACAAGTACACGACAAACGGTTTCACCAAGGCCCTCTGTGATCTGATAGAGCAGGAGAAGCCCACCATCGTCCTGTTCGGGGCCAGCGTGAACGGTAAAGATCTTTCAGCCCGGGTAGCCGGGAAATTAGGTTTGGGTTTAGCTACTGATTGTACTGGGATAGACCTTGACGATGCCGGCAAACTGCAGGTGCACAGGCCGATGTTTGCGGGGAAGGTCTATGCAGATGTGACATTTGCAGATAAGACTCCGCAGATGGCTTCAGTGCGCCCCAACGTCTTGCCTGTGGCGGAACCTGACGAGTCGCGTACGCCTGAGGTGGCAAAGGTTGTAGCAGATGTGAAACCAGAGGATATTGGGCTCGAAGTGACAGAGGTTATCAAGACCGGGGGTGAAAAGCCCGACCTGACGGAAGCGGAGATCATCGTCTCTGGTGGCCGAGGTATGAAGGGACCGGAGAACTACCAAATCTTGGAGGAGCTGGCTGATGTATTGGACGGAATAGTTGGTGCCTCGCGGGCAGCGGTGGATGCTGGCTGGCGAGCCCAATCGGACCAGGTCGGGCAGAGCGGTAAAGTGGTCACCCCCAATCTCTACATCGCCTGCGGTATCTCTGGTGCCATACAACACCTGGCAGGAATGGGGACCTCCAAGGTGATCGTGGCCATCAATAAGGACCCTGAGGCCCCCATCTTCAAGAAGGCCGATTATGGGGTGGTAGATGACCTATTCAAGGTGGTGCCTGTGCTTACTGAGGAGTGTAAAAAACTGAAGGCTGAATAACATTAAAAAGGTTGGGTTGGATCGGGGGGGATTTTCCCCCTTCGTTTTTCTAGATCCTATTTCCATTCTTTTTTGATGGAGAGAGATGATGGATGTGAGCAGGCCTTTGTTCTGGAATATTGATGCGTTAGGTAATGTAAACTACATTTTCGCCTTTGTCGCTATCCTTATAGTGGTGTATGCCTTCTATGACCGAATTAGGCTGTGGCGTAAAGGAACAGCGGCAAACAGGACTGATAGAGTAGGGGAACGGATCAAGGGTGTCATACAGTATGTCTTTGGCCAGTGGCGGGTCCTCAAGGAAACGTACCCTGGTCTCATGCATTTGCTAATATTCTGGGGTTTTGTCCTTCTCTTGATCGGAGCTGCTCTTGAAGCCTTCGAACACGTAAGCGGGCTCCACTTTCTCAAGGGTACCGTCTACTTAACGTATTCTTTTGTCCTAGAGCTTGCCGGAATTGCGGTGCTCATAGGTGTCATTATGGCAGCGTGGAGACGGTACGTCACAAGGCCTACAAGGCTAGACAACAGGCCCGACGACTTTTGGGTCTTGTTGCTTCTCTTCGTTATTGTTGTCACCGGATTCCTCATGGAAGGGGCAAGGATTGCATCTTTGAACGCTCCGTGGGAGAAGTGGTCCTTCGTAGGATGGATATGCGGCAAGATCTTCTTCTCGGGGATTGAGCAGGGATCCGTTCTCGCCTGGCATAAAGGGATATGGTGGTTCCACGTTGTTGTCTCCTTTATCTTTATCGGGGCGATAGTGTACACTAAATTGTTCCATATCTTTACCACATTTATCAGCACCTATACCCGTAATCTCGACCAGGCAGCTGTACAGCCGATCGAGAACATGGAGGAGGCGGAGACCTTTGGGGCCAATCGCCTTGAGGAGTTGACCTGGGTCGATCTGATGCAACTGGATGCGTGCACCCGCTGTGGGCGGTGCCAGGATAATTGTCCTACTTACTTTACAGACAAGCCCCTCAATCCGAAACAGGTGATCCAAGACTTGAGAGCTTATCTCAATGAAAAGGCACCGATCTGGGTAAACAAGAGGGCTATGGGCGAGGAAAAGGAGCAGGTGGAGGTTGAGGAGAAACCCCTGACAGGAGAGGTCATCTCCGACGACGCTATTTGGTCCTGTACCACCTGCGGTGCCTGTACCGAACACTGTCCGGTCTTCATTGAACCGTGGCCAAAACTTATAGCCATGCGTCGCTACATGACCTTGATGGAAAGCCGCTTCCCCCAGGAGGTACAAATGGCCTTCCGTAACATGGAGAACAACAGCAATCCGTGGGGTATCGGCGCTTCCACCAGGGGGGACTGGGCCAAGGAGCTTGGGGTGCGGACCTTGGCCGAGGAGGCCGATGTGGAGTATCTACTCTATGTGGGGTGTGCTGGTTCCTTTGACGACCTCAACAAGAAAGTTAGTACGGCAATGGTTAAGATCCTGCAGTCCGCCGGGGTGAGTTTTGGGATATTAGGCGTGGAAGAGGGATGCTGTGGGGACTCAGCGCGAAGGCTCGGGAACGAATATCTGTTCCAGATCATGGCCGAGCAGAACATTGAGATGATGAAAGGGTACAATGTCACCAAGATCATTACCCTTTGCCCGCATGGGTACAATACTCTCAAAAATGAATATACTCAGTTTGGTGGAGCGTTCGAGGTATATCACTATACTGAGATCGTTGCAGACCTGATTGCCAAGGGGAAGATAACTTTTAACAGCCAGTTGGATTTGACGTTGGCATACCATGACTCATGTTATCTCGGGCGGCACAACCAGATCTACGACCCACCCCGCCAGATCTTGAGGGCCCTTCCTGGGGTGAGTTTAGTGGAGATGGAGCGCAGCCGCGAGAAGGGGTTCTGTTGTGGCGCTGGTGGGGGGAGGATGTGGATGGAGGAACACCTCGGCACCCGCATCAACCACGCCCGGATAGAGGACCTAGTCAAGTGTAACCCCCAGCTGGTGGGGACTGCCTGCCCCTTCTGCTACACCATGCTGGTGGACGGGATCAAGGAAAAGGAGCTGGAGGATAAGTACCGGGCCCAGGACATCGCCGAGCTGGTCTGGGAGGCGATGGGCAAAAAGGCCGCTTGATCGAATAGGTCTCTATCTTTTTAAAAAACCGGCCTCTTCCCCGCTGGGGGAGGGGTCCTTTTTTGCAGGATCTAAGTTCCCCCTATTGACCTTCAATCCTCCCTTTAGTATCTTGACAGAGAGTGATTTGGGATGACAGGGACTCTCCCAAAGTGATCACTCTACAGAGGAGGTATGGATGAGAGAGATCTTTACCATGTGGAGGAATACCAGGATGGTCCTCTTGGTGGCCCTCTGCGCCGCCGTTTATGCTGCTGCACTCATCACTTTTAAGGCAGGGATCGTCATCATCCCCGGGATAACGGAGCTTAGACCGGCCAACCTCCTTCCCATGGCCTTCTCCTTGCTATTCGGACCCGCTGCCGCCTGGGGCTCAGCCCTGGGAAACCTCATCGGCGACTTCTTCGGCACCCTGGGCCCGGCCTCCTTCTTTGGTTTCATCGGCAATTTCTTCTTGGGCTACGTCCCATATAAGATCTGGGGGCATTTAGGCCCCTTCTCCTCCGGGGAAGAGCCGCGGATGAGGAGGCCATGTCAGTGGCTGGAGCTGGTGACAATCAGCTTCATCTCTGGAGCGGTCTGTGCGGTGGTTATCTCCTGGGGCGTGGAGATCCTGGGGCTTGTTCCCTTCAAAGTTCTTTGCACCGTCATCACCATCAATAACACCGCAGCCCATATCATCGCAGGCTTCCTCCTCCTTCTCCTCTGGGACAGGGTGAAGGGGATAGGTCTCTACTGGAGAGATATCATGGACCCCAGGGATATCGCCGCCCCCAAGGCCCCATATATAGGGGTGATCCTCTTGACGATGGGAGGAATAGGAGGGTGGATAGTGGTGGCCCTCCTAATCCCCTCTGCTTCGATCGTCCCGGTGGGGGCCGCCTTTGTGATCGTCATCGGGGTGGCCTCCTTTCTCCTCTGAGGCATACCGTCGTCTTTACGTCCGAAGAGAATGGAAAGGGATAGGAAGATCGTGGAGCTAAAGGATCTTTCCTTCACCTACCCAGGTGGGGAAGGAAGGGCCTTGAGCGACATCTGCCTGGAGATGTGGGAGGGCGACGAGTTCGTGGTCTGGATGGGGCATACAGGGGCGGGGAAGTCCACCTTGGCCTATTGCCTCAACGCCCTCATCCCCAGCTTCATCCGGGGAGAGCTCGTGGGCAAGGCCCGGGTATTGAGCAAGGACATCTTCCTGAGTCGCACCTCGGAGATGTCCAGAGAGGTAGGGCTAGTCCTGCAGGACTTTGAGGCCCAGCTCTTCTCCACAAATGTAGAGCTGGAGATAGCCTTCGGGATGGAGAACATGGGGGTGCCCAGGGAGGAGATGAGGCGCAGGATAGATGAACTCCTTCCCCTGGTTCGGCTGGAAGGTATGCGGGAGAGGGAGCCCTCCACCCTGTCGGGTGGGCAGAAGCAGCGCCTAGCCATCGCCTCTGTCTTGGCCATGCGCCCTCACCTCTTGGTTATGGATGAACCCACCACCGACCTAGACCCGGTGGGCAAGGAGGAGGTATTCCAATTGGCGAGGAGGCTCAGGGGAAGGGGGATGGCCATGCTCCTCATCGAACACGAGACAGAGGAGGCTCTGCAGGCGGACAGGGTTATCTTGTTAAAGGAAGGGAGGATCTTACGGGAGGGTCCACCCCGGGAGGTCCTCTCTGATGGGCGGCTCCTGCTGGAGGCGGGGATAGCCCCCTTGTCGGTAACCGAGTTTTTCCGCCGAGCGCTGGGTCCTTTATCCCCTGAAAGAACTCTTCCTCTCACAAGCGAGGAGGCAATAACCGAGTTCGAGAGGTCCTTGAGGCTGCGCGAAGCAGCGGCCCATATCCTGGAGGAGAAAGATCAAAAAGGAATGGGCGCAAGAAGGGTGGTCTTGAAGGTGGAGGGGGTGCGCTATCATTATCCCTCCGGAGTAGAGGCCCTGAAAGGGGTTGATCTCGAGATTAGGGAGGGGGAGTTTGTGGCCCTGGTGGGGCAGAACGGGTCGGGGAAGACCACCTTGGCGAAACACCTCAATGGCCTGCTTCGCCCCACCTCAGGGAGGCTGGAGACCTTCGGGGAGGACGCCAAGGGGCTCTCTGTCAAGGAGTTGGGGAGGAGGGTGGGGTATTGCTTTCAAAACCCCGACCACCAGATATTCGCCCCTACGGTCTTTGAAGAGGTGGCCTTTGGGCCTCGCAACCTCGGTTTTTGGGGGGAGGAGTTAAAGGGGAATGTGGATGAGGCCCTAGCCGCTGTCAACCTGACAGGCTATGAGGACAGAGACCCTTTTGCCCTCACTAAAGGGGAGAGACAACGGGTGGCGGTAGCCTCGGTGTTGGCCGTTAAGCCCCAGGTGCTGATATTGGATGAGCCTACCACTGGCCTGGATCATTTGCAGCAACGCTCCATGATGGAGATGGTATCCTCTCTGAACAAAAAAGGACACACGATCCTGATCATCACCCACTCCATGTCCACAGTGGCCCGCTACGCCCACCGCACCGTGGTCCTGGACCAGGGGAGGGTGACCATGGACGATACCACCCGCAAGGTCTTCTCGCGGGAAGAGAAGCTGGAGAGATGCTTTTTACGCCCACCTCCCATAGTCAGATTAGGCAACCGCTTGGGCATCACCCCTCTGACTGTGGAGGAGATGTTGGAGGTGGTAGAGCCCCTCAATCGACAGGAGGGGGGATGACTATAAGCATCTTTTTATATACCCGGCCTCTTACACCGGTGCATCACCTGGACCCCCGTACCAAGATATGGGCGATCCTACTCCTTTTCGGATTGGGACTTGCCTTTAACCACCCCATCTACGAGGGGACGATCTTGGCAGGGGTATTGATGTTGGCCTGGTGGAGTGGATCCATGGCCAATGTGTGGAGATTAAGGTACATCCTCTTGATCCTGATGGCCTTTTCCACTGTTTTGTGGCCCCTCTTTATTACCGGGTCCACCGAGGTCTTCCGCTGGCGGGGAGTTTGGATCTATTTGGAGCCCCTCCTCTATGGGGCGGCCATGGGGATGAGGGCCGGGATCTTCTTGGTGGTGGGCCTGATCTTCCTCTCCACCACCCGCATTGAGGAGCTCTCCGCCGCCCTCATCAAGTGGAAGGTCCCCTATCCCTTGGCCTTTGCCGTCTCCACCGCCTTTCGGCTCCTGCCCACCTTTGTGGGGGCGGGGGCGACCATCGTTCAAGCCCAGTCCGCCCGAGGGCTGGATCTGGAAGGGGGATCCCTTTGGGGTAAGATGCGCAAATTCATCCCCCTGCTGGTCCCCATCTTGATCTATGCCATGCGGACCGTAAACCTCCAGGCCATGGCCCTGGAGGCCAAACATTTCGGGGGAAGAGGTAAGCGTAGTTCCTATCTGGAGCTTCGGTTATGTCCAATCGATTATGGGGTGATCTTTCTTTTGACCCTCCTCGATGGGGTTTGCCTCTACTGGAGGCTGACCGGACATGGGGCCGTGCTCCCCCGTCTATGATAAAATGGTCAGAAACGTCTTGCCTTAGAATGTGTCCTTATTTAGTTATTCTCTGACATATATTGTCACCAAAAGGAAAAAGTGATAAAATATTTTAGAAAATAAAAATCAGGATTTTTGATGAGCTAAATATTGACCATGTCCAAAAAAGTACTGATCACAGGTATTACAGGGCAGGATGGGGCCTATCTGGCCAAATTCCTTCTTGAAAAGGGATATAAGGTCTTCGGTACCTATAAAAAGGATTATTCGCCCAATCTCTGGCGATTGGGCGAATTGGGGATTATAGACAGAGTAACGTTACGGGAGGTGGATCTGCAGAGCGAACGCAGTTGCACCAGGTTGTTGCGCGAGGTGGGACCTGAGGAGGTCTATAATCTGGCGGCGCAGAGCTATATCAGCATCTCCTTTGAACAACCTGTCGCTACTGGTGAGATCACGGGGATAGGGGTGGCCCGTCTCCTGGAGGCGGTAAGGGTGGTGGACCCGGACATAAGGTTCTTTCAGGCCTCCAGCAACGAGATGTTCGGCAGGGTGCAAGAGGTCCCCCAATCGGAGAATACCCCCTTTTACCCTCGAAGCCCCTATGCCATCGCCAAGCTGTATGGCCACTGGACGACCGTTAACTACCGCGAGGTCTATAATATCTTTGCCTGTTCAGGGATCCTCTTCAACCATGAGTCCCCCTTGAGGGGGCTGGAGTTTGTCACCAGAAAGATCACCTTTAATGCCGCCAAGATAAAGGATGGTTTGCAAGACAGATTGTTACTAGGGAATTTAAATGCCCGGATGGACTGGGGTTATGCCCCGGAATATGTGGAGGCCATGTGGTTGATGTTGAACAGGCCGCAGGCGGATGATTATGTCATCGCCACCGGTAAGGCCTACTCCGTAAGGGAGTTTGTCGAGAGGGTATTCGGTGTGCTAGGAATGGAGACCGTTTGGGAAGGGAAGGGAGAAGAGGAAAGGGGAATAGACAGGGGGACAGGAAGGGTGTTGGTGGAGATCGACCCCCGACTTTTCCGCCCTGCGGATACCAACCTCTTGATCGGTGATGCCAGCAAGGCCCAAAGGGAGCTAGGATGGAGACCTAGGACCTCCTTGGAGGAGTTGGTGGAGATAATGGTCAAAGAAGATCTGAGGAGGATCAGGTCGGGGTCGATAGAGGTGTAGCTACTCCATCCAGCCTCGCCAAATATGACATCTCAAACTCCACTTCTGAAAAGGTTGAAGCGCTTGCACAGGATATCCCAGATCTCTTGATGAGGAATTTCCTCTTTTGGAGGATGGCATCATGAGGGAGTTGCGCAGAAGATATTATGATCTCTTCTCCCGTCTTTACGACCCCTTCATCGCCCTGCACTCGGGAGATCGAGGTGGGGCCCTGCGGGATTGCCTGGCGCATAAGGTGGGTTTGAAGAAGGGGGATGTAGCCCTCGATATCTGCACCGGGACCGGATCCTTGCTTTTGAGCCTGTGCCGATACGTGGGAGAGGAGGGGTTGGTCATCGGGGTGGACTTCTCCCGGGGGATGTTGAGGGTGGCCAGGGAAAAGACCGGGGGCTTCCCCAATGTCTTGCTGGTAGAGGCCGATGTTTCCTGCCTCCCCTTCAAGAGGGAGGTCTTCGATAGGGTCACCTGCTCTCATGCCTTTTATGAGCTTAAAGGCAATGCCACAGGGAGGTGTCTGCAGGAGGTCCACCGGGTCCTCAAGAGGAACAAGGGGTTTTTCATGATGGAGCACGATATCCCCTCCAACCCTCTGGTACGGCTTTTGTTCTACGGACGGATATTATCCATGGGCTCTAAGAAGGCCCTCGAGATCTTAAGGGGGAAAGAGGGGATATTTAGGAAATATTTCCCCAAGGTGAACGAAATGAAGACGGAGACCGGGAGATCCAAGATTATCATCTGCCAGAAGGGGTGAAAGGAGGACGCAAATGGCCATGGAACTGGGGGTAGAGCTTTGAACGACCGTTAAAAAATATCTCGTAGTTTGTGAGGCAAAGATGGATAAAAAGACCTGGATGCTTGTCCCCCTGAGTCTGTTGTTTCTCCTTTCCCAGTTCTACCGGGCCTCCTCGGCGGTGATCGCATCGGAGCTGATGCATGACCTCTCCCTAACTGCCGCAAATCTGGGGTTCCTCAGCTCCGTCTTCTTCTACGCCTTCGCCCTGATCCAGATCCCCATGGGGGCTGCCATGGACCTCTTTGGGGCGAAGAGGTTGATCCTCATCCTCTCCTTCTTGGGTATCGTAGGGGCGGTGACCTTCGCCTTAGCAGATTCCTTCCCCATGGCGGTTCTGGGGCGGGCCCTGCTGGGGGTAGGGATGGCTTGCGCCCTAATGGGTACTTATAAACTGCTCACCATCTGGTTCCCCCCCCATGCCTTTGCCACCATGTCAGGGTTCATCATCTCCATAGGTATGTTGGGGAATGTAGTGGCTACTGCCCCTTTGGCCGTGGCGGTAGATTGGATGGGATGGCGTAAGGCCTTTTTGTTGATCGCCCTTATCCATCTGCTTATCACCGCTTGGATCTATTTGGTGGTAAGGGATCATCCTAAAAGAGAAGAGAGGGGCGAGGCCTCCCCAGTCCGCCGAACGGAATGGTGGAGGGAATCGATGGGGGGGATCTGGCAGGTTCTGCGGCTTCCTTCCTTCTGGCTCATCGCTCTGGCCGCTTTTGTTCGCTACGGCACCTATATCTCCATCGCCGGCCTCTGGGCAGGCCCCTATTTGGATGTAGTGTATCAACTTCCCCTGGCGGAGAGAGGAAAGATGCTGATGGCCTTTCCCATCGGGTTCATTGTGGGAGGTCCCATTTTCGGCCTCCTCTCAGATCGGGTCTTCAAGAATCGCAAGTGGGTGGTGACCATGGGGATGTCCCTTTACACCCTCTTCATTTTTCCCTTAACCGGTTCCCTTTCCCCTTCCACCATGCTGGTAATAATCTTCTTTGGGATCGGGGTCTTCACCGCTTGTGCGCCAGTGATGTACGCCAATATCAAGGAGTTGTTGCCGAATTCCCTTTCCGGAACTGCTATGACGGCAGTGAACTTCTTCACTATGGGGGGTGCCGCCTTCTTTCAACATATTATGGGGGCCATGATAGATAGGCTCTCCCTCCCCCAGGGACAATTGAGCACGGAGGCCTTTTCCTTTGCCTTTGGCTTCTGTTTTGTTGCCGCCGCCCTAGGCAGCGTAGCATATCTGTTTGTGAAGGAGGCGCGTTCGTGAACCCCTGCGAGGATAAGGGAAAAAAATTTGACAATATATCTGGTTTCAATTATTTTTATGAACCATGACGCTGAAGTTGACAGAGAACGCCCTGCACGTACTGCAAGCCCGTTACCTGAAGAAAGATCCTGAGGGCCATCTCGTAGAGTCCCCGGAGGAGATGTTTCAAAGGGTGGCCCACCATGTCGCCTCAGCCGAGGCAATCTTTGATCCCCGGGCGAAGGTAGGGGAGGTGGCCGAGGACTTCTATCAGATGATGGCCTCGCTGGAATTCCTCCCCAATTCCCCTACACTGATGAACGCCAAAAGGGAACTGGGACAGTTGGCCGCCTGTTTCGTCCTCCCGGTGGAGGACTCCCTTGATTCTATTTTCGAGGCGGTCAAAAACACGGCCCTCATCCACCAAAGTGGGGGCGGGACCGGTTTTTCCTTCAGCCACCTGCGTCCCAAAAACGACATTGTCTCCACCACCAGCGGAGTGGCCAGTGGTCCTGTCTCCTTTATGCGGGTCTTTAATATGGCCACGGAAGTCATCAAACAGGGGGGTACCCGGCGGGGGGCCAATATGGGGGTTTTGAGGGTGGATCACCCCGATATCATGGAGTTCATCACCGCCAAAAGGGATCCCCAAGAACTCACCAGTTTCAACCTCTCGGTGGGGATAACCCGGGAGTTCATGGGGGCCTTGGAAGGGGGAAAGGGATTTGCCCTCATCAAACCTCGCACCGGCCGTTGCGTCAAGACGGTCAAGGCCCAAGAGATCTTTGACCTCATCGTGGAGTGTGCCTGGGAGAATGGAGAGCCAGGTGTCATCTTTCTCGACCATATAAACAGAGGTAACCCCACCCCTCATCTGGGCCAGA
>JAFDHG010000041.1 GCA_019308925.1 Deltaproteobacteria bacterium | reverse complement strand
ATTTCAAGATGTTATGTTATCCTAAGACCCTCTAAAAGTCAATGTTTTTACTGAACTTTCTCGCTATTTTAAAAATTATTTCTATCAAATTAAGGGGTTTTTGCAGTAGAATCATAGTTATGTTATACCCAAAGATAGGGAATACAATTTCCTGATTCACAATATAGATTATAAAAAATCGGAAGAGATTGTGGAAACTCCTATGGAGAAACCCTATGATCTGTTAAAGAGGGGCTTTATTTCTTTGAGCAGTGAAGATCAGATACGAAGAATAGAGGAAGAGACTACCTATGAACGAGCAGTGACGGAGGAAAGGCGAGAGAAGAGAACTCTCATAGAGTTTAGAGTGTATACGGCCGAAGAAGTTGCTCAAGTTATTCACAATAGGTACAGAAGTTGGGATATGGATGAAGGCACTAACTATGCGCAGAAGTATCCTTTTGATAAAATACTGGCAATCATAAAAAACTCTCTCAGAGATAAGGAAAATTTAGTAAATGAGAAAGGTCGGCAAAAGATATTGAACGCCTTCGGAGTGGTAAGAAGGAAGAAAACCAAAAGTCTGAGGTATAAAATCGAGGCCGAGGACCTTTTTTCAAAAAATACAGCAGCGATTGATAAGAATTCATTGGGGGTCGGTTCACTAAGAAGAGATGGCAGTATTTTCTATGACGATTTCTCTTTAAAGAACGGAGAAGAGGAGGATAGAAAGCTGTTAAGAGAATTATTAGATGACGAAACCCTTCCACGGTATGCATTACAGAGGGTTGAGAATACTTTCAATTTCAAGACACCTTTGAACATTGCCTTTGCCTCATACAAACCAGAAAGGGATTTCATAAAGAGATTGGTTAGTGAAGAAAATGCTAAGAAAATAGATGCTTGGATAAAATCTCTTGATGTAGGTTTTTATAGTATTGAATACTCCTGGAGAAAAGGAGAGCATCCAAAACAGGGAAGTTTCAACCCAGACTTCTTTATAAAAATTGGGAGAGATATACTGGTAGTGGAGATAAAGGCAGATACTGATATATCCAATGAAAATAGGGCAAAACTTAGATATGCAAGAGAACATTTCAAGCGGCTGAATAAACTACAGTCTGAATACAAGTATTATTTTAAATTTCTTTCTCCCTCGAGCTACGATTTTTTCTTCCATAATCTGAGAGAAGGCAAATACAAAACCTTTAAATCTAAGATTGAAGCCGAGTTAGAGGAAACATAATAAAAATCAGGCAGAACTTCGCACAACAGCGGATAAAATACAAAGATTTATTTCCCCCAAATTTTTCTTCGGGCAACTTTACTGATCCGTCGCCTCATTAGACGAAACGTTGCTTAGTAAAATAAAAGAGATTACAACTCACTATTGAAGTATTAAAGATGCTTGTTGGCGCGGATGGTTGTAAGGCAGGTTGGTTTACTGTTCTCGTTATGGAGGATAATGACTGGGAGGTAGATGTCTTTCCAGATGTATCCAGCCTTTGGAACAAGTACAGCAGTGCCTCGGTGATACTTCTTGATGTCCCCATTGGTCTACGAGATAGAGGCACTGAAGAACGCATTTGCGATATCGAAGCCCGAAAAATACTTGGTCCTAAGCGACGATCCAGTGTGTTCCCAGCACCATGCAGAGCGTCAATCTCTGCTAAGACCTATGAGGAGGCTAACAATATCAATAAACAGATGACAGGAAGGGGATTATCCCTTCAGACCTGGAATATAATCCCTAAAATTTGTGAAGTAGATATCCTTCTCTCCAACGACGAATCTGCCAGATCACGTATCAGAGAGATACATCCAGAGATATGCTTTTGGGCACTGGCTGGCCATCCGATGAAGCACTCGAAAAAGAAACGCGAAGGACTATTGGAACGCACGAAGGTACTGCAATCCCTTTATCCTCGGACAGATGATATAATAAGATATGCCTTATCCGCTTACAGGCGCAATGAAGTGGCAAAAGACGATATTCTCGATGCCTTATCAGCAGCAGTTACCGCGATGAGGGGTGTACAGAGGCTTGTTTCTATTCCAAAAGCACCTGAATTTGATTCACAAGGCTTGCGCATGGAGATGGTATACTGTTTTTACCATACGGAGTATTAAAACATCGGTGGCTACGCTGCTCACAGACCCGCTGTCTTGTCATCGGCCATTGCGGACAACAACTAATGGAGAAAGGCTGTGGATACAGCACAAGTGGACAATTACAGTATTGACATAGGACCGATGGGGCCAATCGGTGAGGGAGAGGCGCTCATATTGAGAGTAACACGGAACTGTCCCTGGAATAGATGCCTGTTCTGTCCGGTATACAAAGAAAAGAGATTTAGCTACAGGAATGTTCCGGAGATAAAGAGCGATATTAACGCAGTAAAGAGGATAGTAGAGTTAATAGAGACCACCTCTTGGGACATTGGTTTTAGTGGAAGAATAAAAGGAGAAATACTGCAGGAGGTAATCAGAAGCCATCCGGAAATTTACGGGGAGGATCCTTACCATACAACTCAAGACAACTGGCTTGCGCTATCAAGTCTCAATAACGTTGCAAATTGGTTGTGTTATGGTGCAAAGAGGGTATTTTTGCAAGATGCCAATGCCCTGATTATGAGACCTGGAGAGCTCATCGAAGTTTTAACATATTTAAAAGAGACATTCCCGACAATTCAGACGATCACGTGTTATGCCAGGTCAAAGACCTGTGCCCAAAGGTCTCGTGAAGAATTGAGGGCATTAAAGGAAGCGGGACTTTCCTGGTTGTTTGTCGGAATAGAATCGGGTTGTGACGAAGTCTTGAGATATATGAAAAAAGGGGTGACGAGCACAGAACACATTAGAGGCGGTCAAAAAGTAATAGAGGCGGGAATAAATCTAGCCGCGTTTGTTATGCCTGGCCTCGCAGGCAACGATGAGACGTTAGTGAAACAACATGTTTCGGGAACCATTAACGTTTTAAATCAGATAAAGCCCACTGAAGTTAGGATAAGAAGCTTAGCTATTATCGAGGGTTCACCACTCTATGAACGATGGGAATCAGGAGATTTTAAAGCTCCAACTGAAGATCAAATGGTTGATGAGCTAAGACAGATCATTGAGGGTTTGACATTCGATTGCACTATTGAGACACTTCAGATGACAAATGTCCTCTTTACTACCAAGGGAAGGTTATCAACAAGGAAAGAGGAAATGCTTGCAGCGATTGCAGGCTACCAGGCACTATCTCCGATAGAACAGTTGCGGTTTAAGTTTAACCGATATGTATATGGTGGTTATCTGGATTGTGTTATGAGGTCGGGAAGGCTTGATTCCCGGTTGAATCAGTTGATTGAAGAAGCGAAGATAAGCCTTGAACAAGAATCGCCTGATGCCGTGGCAAAGACAGAGCAGGCAATATTTGCTATAAAGTCAAAAGGGATTCCGTAATGGCCTCTTCTTCTGCGAGCGTTTCTGGTGCGTTGCTTCCTTAATTTTGAGGTACCTTCTTCGTTCAGCTCAGAGCTGTTTCTCAGCTTCTCCTTAAGCCCTCTAATAAGTTCCCTTGTGATCATGAAATGCCTCCTGTGAGCCTGCCTCGGTGCAGTGTTTCGCTTCCCGTTGAAAACGGGAGCTTCTTAGTATTAAATTAGCTCGATATAAAAAGTCAATTAGTGTGTCCTTTTATAATACGATAGTAATAAGGGTTTTCTTTATTATTCATATCTTAATGCCTCAATAGGATTGAGTCTTGCAGCTTGGCGAGCTGGCCAGAGGCCAAAACCTATTCCGACAATGAGAGAAAATGTTGTGGCGAGCACTATAGCAAATATAGAAACCTTTGTCGCCCAACCAGCCAAGAGAGCAAGCAGCATAGATATAACTCCGCCGAATAGAATCCCGACTATTCCTCCGCTCACAGTCATCAATACAGACTCAATAAGAAATTGAGCCAGTATATCCATCTTGTTTGCTCCTATCGCCTTCCGCAGGCCTATTTCTCTGGTGCGCTCAGATACAGAGACGAGCATAATATTCATTATACCTATTCCTCCGACTAACAGGGCGATGGCGGCAATAGAGCCTAAAAGCCATGTCATGGTTCGAGTGGTGCTTTGGAGGGTTTCTTGAATTTCGGCCATGTTGCGAATGTAAAAGGTATCTTCTTTTTCTTTATTCAGACGGTGGCGTTTTATAATGAGTTTGCGTATTGTCTCTTGGGCCTCTTCCATTATACGAGGATCCCGTACTTCTACATCTATAGAATCGATATATTGTTTTCCTAAGAGTCGGTACATAGCGGTCGTAATGGGGATAACTACTAGATCATCTCGGTCACGCCAGGCGGAAGCGCCTTTCTCCGGCAAGATGCCGATAACCCTGAAATTGATGCGATTGATTTTTATCACACTGCCGATCGGATTGGCATTTCCGAAGAGTTCTTTAACGACGGTGGCGCCGATTACCACCACCTTTTTTCGCATCCGTAATTCCTCTTCGCTGAAAAACCTTCCTATCGTGGGGACCGATGCCCGCATCGGTGCATACTCTATTCCTGTGCCTTGGACCTGTGTGTTCCAGTTTTTACTGCCGTATACAAGTTGTCCACGACCCCTGACCGAAGGAGATACTCGCTTTACTGTACTCGAGAGCTTGGCTATGGCATCTGCGTCCTGCAAGGTAAAACGGGTAACAGCCCCAGCTTCTAAGGCTACCCCGCGCAGCTGGCTGGAACCAGGCCTTACGATTAAGAGATTTGATCCTAATGAAGCCAAGCTTTTAGAAATAGACTCCTTTGCTCCTTGACCAATAGCCAGCATTGCAATGACCGACGCAATGCCAATAAGAATGCCGAGCATAGAGAGGAACGAGCGCATCTTATGTGAAAAGATTGCATGGAGGGCTTGCCGGAAGTGGTCTCTAAAGGCTGCCTTAGCTAACGTTTGCCGCGATTCAGTTAAGATATTATCTATTGAGATCTTCTGATGAACTGAAAGAGACTTTTTGCGCTTAGTCTTGATTCTTTTATCAGAGATAATCTCACCATCACGCATGCGGATAATTCTCTGTGCGCGCTCAGCAATTTCTTTTTCATGGGTAACCATGACGATGGTTTTACCGTTTTGATTGAGCGCCTCCAAAATTGCGATGATCTCTTCCTCGCTTTTTGTGTCAAGGTTGCCTGTTGGCTCATCCGCTAAGATAATGAGCGGTTCATTCACTAAGGATCTGGCAATGGCAACCCGCTGCTGTTCACCTCCTGATAACTCGTTTGGCCGATGAGATGCTCTTTGTGACAGGCCTACGTCTTTGATCGTTTCGTGAGCTTTTCCCCTGAGGTGACGTTTTCCCGCATAGATCAAGGGGAGCTGTGCATTTTCTAAGGCACTGATGCGGGGAAGGAGATGAAATTGCTGAAAGACGAAGCCTGCTAATCGGTTTCTTAATATGGCCAATTCTTCATCGGTGAGTTCAGTTATTTCTTTTGCACCTAAATGGTATGAGCCTGAATCAGGCCTATCTAAAAAGCCCACGATATGCAATAGGGTTGATTTTCCCGAGCCTGAAGGCCCCATGACGGCAACAAATTCTCCAGGTGCAATCTTTAAAGACACGTTATGTAATGCTTGCACCCGTACGTTGCCCATCTGGTAGGTCTTGGTTATATTTTTTAGTTCGATCATATTTTCCCCTACCGCTTTTTCCTACCGAAAGGCGTCAAAGGACTGCTTCCCGCCCCTTTTCTTTTTGAGGGTAGTAATGTTTGGGTCTCAATGATTATTTTATCTTTTACATCCAGCCCTGAAAGAACTTCTACATTCTTCTCATCTGAAATGCCGAGGTTAACTCTGCGCTGAACCGGTTTTTCCCCACTACCCGGGCTTATAAGAACAAAGCTCCCCTCTTCATCTTGCCTCACTGCATCAATAGGTATAATGAGGATATTTTCTTTACTTTGCTCTATTATATCTACAGTAGCACTCATGCCTGAGCGAAACAACGGTGGTACCTTTTCAGGAAGTATGTCGACTTCATAGATGGTAACATTACTAACAATTTTAGATTCATAGGCTATATGGTCGACAGTTGCCCTTACTTTCATTTCAGGATATGCATCCAAGCTAATAATTGCTGCCTGACCGAGTCTCACTTTCCCGATATCAGTCTCATCAACCTGTGCCTGGACAATGAGGCGATCCGATAATACAATGACAGCATCACCTGAAGTAACAGTTTGACCTGGCTCAACAGCTCTGACGATTACTTCTCCGTTAATAGGGGCTATGAGAGGAGTAGGTTTATACACCTCCTGCCAATACGCTAATGTTTCTTCACCTTGTGCTCTGGCGGCATCTAAAAGCGCAGCCCTTTCAGTTGAACTCATCAATGCTAAGGTCTGACCAACCGTTACTCGTTCTCCCTCTTGTACAAAAACCCTTTCAACCCGGCCGTTAATCGGCGGCTTTATCTCTAAACGGTTTTGGGGCTGCACCGTGCCTGTTGTCGATATAAAGGTTTGGACTGTGTCATATATGGGGCTTATCACTTTTATACCCCCAACAGAGGTCTTTTTTTGTTTTAATGCTATTACTAAAATTATACTCAAACTGACGACAATCAATATGCTGAGGACAATTTTCCATCTTTTATTCCCCATAATCTAATGTCCCTCCTTTTGCTTGGATCCACTCAGCTTCAGCAATTAATGTATTGGTCTGAGCATCCAAAAAAGATTTTTTAGCTCGCACTAAATCATCCTCGATGATTGTCCAGTTGTCAAATGAGATAAGGCCGTTTGAATATTGTGCTTGGGCTATCTTTGCCCGTTCTTCAGCTGCTCGTAAGAATTTTTTCTGCACCGCAACTGTATCCATTGTATCCTGCAAATTTGTCCAGGTCTCTTCTAAAGTCAGGATAACGCTGTCTCGACTGCTTCTCTCATCTGCCTGTACTTGGTTCAATACGGCCCTGGCCTTAGAAACCTCTGCCCATCGGCGACCGCCTTCGAAGAGAGGAAAAGTGAGGGTTACACCAACCGACCATTCATCCTGGTCTGGCGGCCAGTCCGAATCAATTCTTCCTGCACTCATATTTGCGTAAACTTGGGGGAAGAACTCCGCCTTCGCAGATTTTAACCCAAGCCTTGCTGCCTCTTTTTCGGCAATCAGGGCCTTTAGAAAAGGGGTGCTTGCCGCCAAGACTTCAAAATTAGGTCTCTCTCGTTTCGCATCGATAATCTCAAAATCTCCTATTACCCGTATTGGTTTTAGTTCCATTCGACCTAATTCCTTCGTTAATTGTCTCTGAGCTAAGTCAATATTTCGCTTGGCCTGAGCAACCTCAAATTCAGCCTGGGCTAAATCAGCTTGCGCAGTTAATAACGATCCTTTGTGTTCTCTTCCTCCCTCATAACGCAATCTTACCAAATCTATGTTCTGCTTTCTGCGCCTAAAAATATCTTCTGTAATGTTTAAAAGTTCCTGAGCTCTCAAAAGCTCAATAAAGGCTGTTCGTAGTCTCAATCTTACATCAGATGAGGTTACTTCATGGTTGTATTGCGCTGATTTTACATTTTTTGAGGCAGCAGCTATATCATATGGAGTTTTAAGACCATCGAATAACAACTGCTTTACTGTTACGCCATACGAATATGTATCAGTCTTGTTTTTGACGGCTGTTTTTGAGGTGCTTTGACTTATTTCACTGCTTATCTGAGGCAAAATGTTACTTGTAACAATTGTTCTATCAGCTTTAGCCTGATTTAATTTTTCTTCTGCAGAAATTAAATCAGGGTGTTTTTCCTTTGCTTCTTTGACACAGTCTTCCCAGGTCAGTGTTTCCGCAGCTCTTACCTCACTCAGGACAAGACATAAAAAAGAAAAAACAATCGCGAGAAATATCGTATATCTTTTCATCTTGTCTCCTTTCTTATTAACAACAGTGCTTTCTAATTGAGCTAGACATTTTACGGCTCGGGTTAAGGATGTGCTAACACTTTCTTCTGGTATCGCCCCCTTCCTTTCTTGGACACCAGGAAGATGAAAGGGTTGAAGCTTAACTACCTTCCACAAGGTAATATTTGCACAATACTGGTAAGAAAGACAAGGTGTAGCCTTTGGTTGAACATAGAGTCGGCAGAACCTAAATACTATAGCGAAGGCAGTCGCCCCATTATTAGTTAATGGCGACATACTTTTGTCGTTTTAGGCTTCCAACCAAACGTATATTTTGCTATCTTTGTAATATCGTCAGAAAGGAATAATGATTTATGAAAGGGAGCAGGATATATAACATCCTCAGGGTGTTAATGCTCTTAAAGGAGAAGTGAAAGGTATCTACAAAAGAGCTGAGCCAAGAATTGGGGATAACTGTAAGATCCATCCAGCGATATATAGAAATTCTCAGAAATTCTGGGCTCCCGATACTGCTTGGAGATGTTCGCGGTACCTATGAGCTGAGCAAGGAATTCAGCCTCGATTACCTCAGCGATGAGGAATATGCTGTAATCCTCCTTTTCCGGGATCTCTCAGAGAAAATGGGAAGCCCCATGAAGGATGCTGCGCAACGATTGTTAAATAAAGTCCTGGATGGGAGAAGCGGGCCGGTTTTTTTGGGAATACCTGGCCCAGAGGGCATAGATGACCCTGAGACATTCAAGAGGCTTCTCAAGGCCATACTGGAGGAGAAAGTGGTCAGCTTTACCTATAAGGTCTATTCCCCCTATACGGTGGAGGTGAAGCCATACAAGATGACATTTTTCGATAGCTTCTGGTATCTCCTTGGTGAGGAGGTCACCACGGGTGAGTGGAAGAGCTATGCCCTGGACAAAATTGAAGGAGTGAAAATAGGACGCAAACGATTTCAGATGCCGAGAGATGTGGACAGGGTTGTGGCGGAGAGCTTCAATCCCTGGATAAGGGTTCAAAAGAGATTGAGGGTGATGGTAGAGACCGATCCTGAGATATCACATTACTTTTTGCGCAAGAGGCTCTTCCCCACCCAGGAGATAGTGGAAGAAAAGGATGATGGGAGTTTGATAGTTGAGTTCAGGGTTGGTGCCATTGAAGAGGTAGAGTTCTTTCTCAAGCAATGGATACCATATATCAAGGTCGTAGAGCCAGTGGAGTTTGGCAGGAGGTTAATAGAAGAGTACAAAGCGTGGATCAAAAGACAGGGGAATAAGTATGATGAATGATCTCCAAAAATTTATTGAACGTTTGAAATCCATCGTGCCGGAAGGGCAGATCCACATCCTCAATTACCTCCTTGGGTGCTATCTCTCAACAACAAATATTCAACTTTCCGACTTTCCCGCTTGGCCGCTTATCCCTACTAATGTAACTACATCCACCATCTATTTCGAGACGGGTAAACCCTCTAGCATCGATGTGGAGGTGGATGTGGGGGTAGATCCGTTGCATCTCGAACTGGACCCAGAGGACCCAGATGTACGGCCAGGGATACCCGTGGGCTATATAGACCAAGATGTCTTCATGGACCGTGGTGTTACAGGGGAGGTATATGAGATGTTTCGTTTGTATATGCCACCTGGGTTCGAGTTTATCATCGAGGAGTTTGTGGTAAATTTGCGCGAGGCTCAAGATCTTAGATTGAGGCTAAGGGGAACCAAAAAAGTAAAAGACGAAGATGAATTATTTTATATTTTGGAGAACTTGAGTCGTCCCATGGGAAAGCAGGATTGGTATAAGGAGGGAATGCAGGAGTTGCAAGGACATTCAACACTGGAGAAGAAAAAGGGTGAGACAGGCAGGTGAGAAGCTGAAATGACGGATCAATATACCCATCATCTCGCATTGGGTAAAGAGGATATCCAGGGTGCCGAATTCGCCTTTCTGTCTGGGGCGCCGGAGAGGGTGCCGAAATTGACCAGGGCCTTTGATCCCCAGAGCAAAGAGATAGCCTATCAGAGGGAGTTCAGAAGCTGGTTGGGTAGGATAGAAGGGATACCCGTCTTGGTGACCTCCACGGGTATCGGTGGCCCCTCTACCTCCATTGCCATCGAAGAATTGGCCCAGTTGGGGGTGATGACATTCATCCGTGTGGGGACCACCGGCGCTATCCAAAGGGAGATCGAAGTGGGTGATGTGATCATCACCACCGGCTCGGTCAGGATGGATGGTGCCTCCACACATTATGCCCCGCTAGAATATCCAGCAGTAGCCCATCATGAGGTCCTGCAAACCCTAATAGAGGCAGCGCAGGAGGTGAATCCTCCTGGTGGATTCAACTACCATATCGGCATCACCGTGTCCGTGGACACCTTTTACCCTGGGCAAGAGCGATATGACACCTACTCCCAGTATGTCATCAGGGGACTTCAGGGGAGCCTAGAAGAATGGCAAAGGCTTCATGCCCTAAACTATGAGATGGAGTCGGCAACGGTCTTGACCCTCTGTTCTACCTTGGGACTCAGGGGAGGCTGCGTTACAGGGGTATTAGTGAACCGAACCCTTGCAGGGGAGACAAAGAGATCACAGGGAGAAAGGGCGGAGGATAACGCCATCGCCGTGGCCGTGGAGGCGATGAGGAAGTTGATTCGATCCTCCCTATAACCGACGATATTCCCACGAGGGTCATAGGTGACTCCATATTCATGTTAAAAAGGAATTAAATGTCTGATTTATCTCAACACCAAAAAAGGGTCTTTAGGGTTAAGAAAAGAGGGAGCGAACTGTTTCCTATTATCCAGAATGGTAAGTATGGCTATGTAGACAGGATTGGAAAGGTGGTAATTAAGCCACAATTTAATTATGCATGGGACTTTTATGAAGAGGTTGCCGTTGTAAATATTGGATGCAAGATTATTGACAAAGAGTTGAAAGGCGGAAAATGGGGTTACATCGATCGGTTGGGAAATTATTTAATTAAGCCACAGTTTCGTTCTGCTAATCGCTTTTCTGAAGGGCTGGCAAGTGTAAGTATTAATGGTAAATTCGGTTATTACGATAAGGGGGGAATGTGCGTAATTAGACCACAATTTGAATTGGTAGGACGTTTTTCTGAAGGATTGGCATGGGTATGGATTGACGGTAAATGTGGCTTTATTGATAAAATAGGGAAGCTTATCATCAAACCGCAATTCGATTATATAGAAGGGTTTTCTGAAGGTTTCGCATGTGTTGGAATTGACGGCAAACAAGGCTTTATTGATAGAATGGGAGAATATATAATCGACTTACAATTTGATTTAGCGCATGGTTTTTCTGAGGGACTGGCTTGCGTAGGAGATGATCGATACAAGTATGGATATATTGACAAAAAAGGGAGGATAATCGTCAATCTTCAGTTTGATTTGGCTGGAAGTTTTTCTGAAGGACTGGCATGGGTAGAAATTGGTGGTAAGTGTGGGTATATTGATAAGAATGGGGAAATGGTAATTGATCCGCAGTTTGATGAACCATTAGAATTTTCTGAAGGGCTGGCAGGAGCAAAGATTGGGGAAAGGTGGGGTTATATTGACAATATGGGAAAATACGTAATCCCCCCACAATTTGATGGTGCAATGTGTTTTCACAATGGACTTGCAAAGGTAAAAATTGGTAAGAAGTGGAGTTATATCGATAAAACGGGGAAATATGTTTGGAATTCACAAATTTAATTGGAGAGTGGGGTGGGGAAAGGTCTGCTAAAGTTAGTTGAAATTTAAGGTAGCGGCTCCTAAAATGGTTGTAATTTTGGTTATTGAAAACCATGGAGTATAGTACTTAAAATTCTAACATTGCGTTGCAGCCGGCCGCCTGCAGCGGCGGCTAAGCTTGGGTGTTAGGTTTCCCAATGTTTCTGAATTCATGTAAAGGAGGGAAACAACATGAGGAGCGATAAATTATCCATGTTGAATTTTTCACGTTTACTCCACTATTCTGGAGGACAGCCACAAGTAAAAAATCAATATGATCCTCCAATAACATGCACAGGTTTTTGCATTTCTTGTGAAGAAAAAGGCTTTTTTGCGAAGTCAGATAAAATGCTTGATCTGATGTCTCATGGTGCGGATACACGGGACTTTGAACAGATTCTTGGTGACTTACCATTGCCAGAGCAATATATTGAAGTTCCTATCATGTTTCTCCTAGAATCTCCTGGTGCAGATTATGAAAATGGAGAGCCAGTATCCTATAAAGGTGTAACTAAAAGGCCCCCTGTTAAACGTTATTATTGGGGTCCTAACCCTATGACCGAATGGCCTAATAACCCATGTGAATTACCACAGTTATATGGTCCATATTTTGCGTACCTGATGAATAAATTTCATCTTAAGGATGTATATATTACCAATGCAATAAAATGTGGGTTAAGCCTAAAGAATAAGAGGGGTAAATTTATCTCTTATAAAATCCAACGCAATTCAAAACTGTTAGACACTCGAATAAGAGAAAATTGTTGTAGAGAATATTTATGTAGGGAAGTTGAGGAATTTAAACCAAAGGTTATTTTTGCTTTTGGAGATAGAGCAGACAAGGTTTTGTATTTTTCAGGACTAAGAGATCAAGGAATAATCACCAAAAAACTATATCATCCTGTCGCAAGGAAGCCATTAAAGGAACGTGTCAACAAAAATAACGAACGGATTAAATCTGTTCTGAAAGATGCTAAACTTTTATAAAAGCGTCGAAGCCTAACAATAGTTTGAAATCTCGCTTGTTAAAATTAGGTAGAAATAATAAATGGCGCACAAGCAAATAGATCCTCAGATTACAGGAATGGTGGAAGTGTTTTTAACTACCTCTAGTTTTTTCCCAAAAAAACATTGATCTAGATAGCTTGAGATATCCTGACGGGACTTCTCCTCTACTAAGGTTTCTAGATCTGTTATTTATCTTCAATTTTGACCAAACGCAATGGGGTTAGGAAGGGCAAGCCTACATTTCACGCTTAATTTTATCTTTTTCCTCTTCTCTTGGAATCCTAGCCTCAAATCTTTCCAAGGAGTATTATGAGAAAATGATTGACAATTGTGCTACAATAGGGTACCATTTTAAAAATTTTTGGAGGGGAAGAGATGAGGTTTGTAAATATAAGGCAATTGAGGCAGGGGGCTTCAAAGGTCTGGAAGGAGCTTGAGGGTGGAGGCGAATTGGTCCTGACCTCCAATGGGAAACCTATTGCCATCCTTATGGGGGTGAACGAAGATAACCTGGACACCTATCTCACTGCCCTCAGGAGGAGCAAGGCGGTGGTGGCCCTCAACCAGATCCAAACAGAGGCAGCCACCAAAGGGCTGGACAAGTTAACTGAGGAAGAGATAGAGAAGGAAATAGGGCTTGCCAGAAAAGAGAGATATAAGGATAGTCCTTGATACCAGTTGCATCGTATCGGGCCTCCTTAAGGCCAGCAGTTACTCCGGCCTTATCCTAAGGCTGGTGGCCGAAGGGGAGGTAAGGGTCGTCTATGATCCAAGGATCTTGATCGAGTACAGAGATGTCCTGCTAAGAGAGAAGTTTGGGTTTGATAAAGGGGGCATTGAGGACGTCTTGAACCAATTAAGGGGGGAGGGGCTCTTGATTACACCCAAGCCTCTCCATACAAGGCTACCGGATGAAAGTGATAGACCCTTTTTAGAGGCGGCTTGTGCCACTGATGTTCCCTTGGTAACCGGCAATAAAAGGCATTTTCCTGAAGATGCGAGAAAAGGAGTAATGGTTTTATCTCCTAAAGAGTTCATAGAGGTCTTTTTTGCCCCAGCGCATGATAGTGAGTCTTAGGACATGAAATAATGAAAGGACAGACATCATACCCCCAGATCTATTACCTTCGAGCCTCAGCCGGGGCCGGCAAGACTTATCAGCTCACCAGAAGATTTCTCTCGCTGCTTGCGGGGATGAGACCCTCGGCAGAGGCCCTGCGCCAGATAGTGGCCATTACCTTCACCAATCGGGCCGCTGCCGAGATGAAAGAGCGCATCATCCTTGCCCTTAAGCAGATCGCCTTGGAGCAGGAAGAGGGGAAAAATCTCGCCCAAGAGACAGGCCTTCAACCCCAGGAGGCCTCGGCTTGGCTGGATACCATCCTCGCCCATTTCAGCGATTTTCACATCCGCACCATTGACAGCCTAGTCTATGCCCTGCTGCGGGCCTTCTCGCTGGAGATGGGGCTGCAGCCGGAATTGGAGGTGACCTTTGACCAGAAAGCTATCCTGAACCGGTGTTTCGATCGACTCCTTTCCCATACTGACTGGGGAGAAGGAGATCAACTCTACCAGCTTCTTTCAGATCTCCTCGAGACGTATCTGAAGATAGAGGAGGCAGGGGGGATGGTGGTGGAGAATGGGATCAGGAGGAGGCTTCAGGAGCTTTATGAAAAAGCGGATGGCCCCATTATTGCCGGTTCCCAACCGGACCTAAACGCAGCCGAGCAGAGGTTGAGGAAGGTGGCTCAAAAGCTTCATTTAAGTATAAGGGAGCAGGGGATTGAGGATTATTTACATAAGAGGATCTTTAAGCCAGATTATCTCCAGGAACCTCTGGCCCATCTGGATAAGGTGTTTTTCGAAAAGGCCTCCTTTGAGGACCTCCTTACCAACAAGGCCCAGGGGATTGAAGGGGCCACCATTTCTCAACTGGACGCCCTTTATCAGGAGCTAAAGGGGGCGAGGGAGGATTACCTCCACCTCTTGGCCCTGGCGAGGGTACATGCCTATATGAGGGCGCTGGAGGAATTACAGGGAGAGATCAGGGGACTTTCCGAAAGGGAAGGTCTGATTATAGGAGGGCAATGGCTTTCCATGGTAAAGGAATATTTTAAAGGAGAGCAGAGGACAGGTACCTATGCCTTTTTGAAGCTGGGCTCAATGGTATATCATTTCCTGATCGACGAATTTCAGGATACAAGCCGTCCTCAGTGGGAGACCCTCCTACCCCTGGTGGAAGAGACCCTGTCCAAAGGGGGGAGTCTCTTTTATGTAGGCGATGTAAAGCAGGCCGTATATGGTTGGCGGGGGGGAGATTGGCGTCTCTTCGGGGAGGTGGCTACAGGGTACTTCCCCAGTGTCCCTCCTCAGGGTAGGAGGGGGGAAACCCTTACGGTGAACTATCGCTCCCTGGCCCAGATCGTCGAGTTCAATAACGAGCTTTACCGCCTCCTCACAGACGGGAAATTTGTGGAGAAGATATCAGAGATGATCTTGGGAGGGAAAACAGGAAAAGAGGCAAAGTCACTCCTTTCCCAGTTGATATATAGTAACTTCGAGGATGTGGAGCAAGGGGTAACCCCTCACCTGCAGGAAGGCCAAAAAAGGGGAAAGGTCGAGATCACCTCCTTTTTGGCCCCGGCAGAGGAGTTGCATCAGGAGGTACAGGAGAGGCTCATCGAACAGGTGAAGGAGGTCTGGGAAAGGAGGGGGAAGGGGATTGCGGTCCTCGTGCGGCGCAACCAGGACGCCGAGGATATAGCTGCCTGGCTAATGGCCGAGGGTATCCCTGTGGTTACGGAGAACTCCCTGCGTGTGCGCAGTTCTGATCTCATCAAGGGGCTGGTGGCCTTTTTGAGGTTTCTGGAATATCCCTTGGATGATCTCTCCTTCTGGGGGGCGATAGCCAGCCGCCTCTTTCAGGGGCTCCCCGGCCTCTCCCAAGAAGCCCTAGAGGCCTTTCTCTCGGAAGGCAGGTGGCAACCGCCGCTATACAAGACCTTTGAGAGGAGGTTCCCTGAGGTCTCCGAAGGGCTTATCAGGCCCCTGCTGGCGCGAGTGGGCTTTGTCACCCCCTATGACCTCGCCAGGGAGGTGGTGGAGAGGTTTCGCCTTATAGAGCGCTTTGCAGGGGATGCGGTCTTCATCTACCGGTTCTTAGAGCTCATATTTCAAATGGAGGCCAAGGGACAGAGGAGCCTTTCACACTTTCTCCAGTTCTGGGAGGAAGGGGGGATGGAGGAGAAGATAGGACTGCCCGAGGAGATCTCCGCAGTAAGGATCCTCACCATCCATAAGGCGAAGGGGCTGGAGTTCCCGGTTGTGTTCATCCCCTTCACCAACTGGAGGCTGGAGCACCCTCGCTTGGCTAGGCTCGATGATGGAAGATTCGTTAATCTTAAAAGGCCCCTCCCATATCAACTGGAAGAAAAAAGGGTCTTGATGATGATAAACAATGCCCTGGAGGCCTTAAACCTCCTCTATGTGGCCACCACCAGGGCAGAGGAGGAGCTCTACCTCTATGTGACCTGTCTTCCCAGAGGTGAGGGGATCAGTAAGGGGTATCTTTCCGCCTGGTTGAGGGAGATGCTCATCCAGAAGGAGCGGCTCGTGTCATGAGTGCGAGATCTCCAGAGATAAAGGTCCACACGCACCATATCTCCTTGGTCCAGGACCCGGACAGGGTCAGCTCAGCCCACCGAGGAGAGCTCATCCACCTCGCCCTCTACTTTCTGGATCATTTTTCAGGGATAGAGGATATAGAGAGGGCCGTGCTGCAGGCCTTTTCCCTCCAAGGAGGGGCTAAGGGGCGTCGGGAAATGAAAAAAGACTACCTCAGACCTCTCTTTTACGCCCTCTCCCTCCCCCAGGTGAGGCCCTGGTTTGAGAGGGGGGTTGTGAACATGCGGGAGGTGGAGGTGGTGGATGCCCGGGGGGAGCTTCACCGCATAGATCGCTTGGTCATCAGGCAGGAGGCGCTGGAGGTGATCGATTTCAAGGTGGGCCACCGGGAGGAGGTGCACCTGGCCCAGGTGGCCCTCTATAACGGTCTTGTGGAGGCCATTTTCTGCAGGCCCACACGCGGGTATCTCCTCTACATAGACGAACCCTCTGTGGTAGCTGTGCCGTGAATAAGGTTACCGTCATCCCCTTAGGTGAGAATTTTCTCCAAAGGCTGGCCGAGGAGGTCTTCGGCCAACACTTCTCGCCTGATGACCCCCTGGCCCTGTCTCAGGTCACCATTTTGATCCCCCATCGCAGGGGGGCTGTATACCTGAGGAATTATCTCTTCGAGCTCATCGGCACCCAGAAGAGGCGACCCTTTCTACCCCCCAAAATCATCGCCATAGAGGACTTTGTGGAAGAGGTGGCGGTGAAGCTGGAGGATCATCCAAGGCATCCCATTTCTCCCCCAGATCAAGCCTGGGTGCTGTTCGGGGTTGTGCAAGGCAGTTCTACCTATGGAAGGGTCACCACCAGCTGGGATATATTTTTCCCCTGGGGTATAAGGCTGGCAGCGCTGCTGGAGGAGATAGATCGGGAGCTGGCCGTCCCCCGGGACATCCCCTATCCCGAGGACGTCCCGCATGAGGCCACGGCCCTCCTGGAAGGACTGAAGGGGATATACGCTGCCTTTGACCGCCATCTGCGGGAAGAAGACCTCACCACCAAGGCAAAGAGGTTGCGGCTGGTGGCGGAGAGGATAGAAAAGGCCCCTATTGCTGAAGGGCCGTTCTATTTGGCCGGCTTTTACGCCCTCACTGGTGCCGAGGAGAGGATCTTCCGCTACCTCTTCACCCAGGGTGCGAGGATCCTCTGGCACGCCGACCCAGACCAGCTCCCTCCCCTGTACAGGCGCTGGAAGGAGGATTGGGGTCTGGAGATAGAGATTAAAGGTGAGGGTATTATCCACTCCCCCTGTCTCCACTTTTATGAAGCCTATGATCTTCATGCCGAACTCCTCCAGGTAACGAAAATCCTCCCCGAAGGGGTCCAGCGACCTGATCAATGCGCCCTGGTGCTCCCTAACCCCTCGGCCCTGGTCCCCACCCTCTACAGCCTCCACCCTGAGATGCCGGTGAACATCTCCCTCGGCTATCCGCTGGAACGCACGGCCCTCTTTTCCCTCATGGAACAGCTCATGAGGCTTCAGGAGGGGCGGGATGAGCAAGGGGCCTATTATCATCAGGACTACGTCACCCTCATCAGACATCCCTATGTGCGGAGGCTCCCCACCTCCTCTGGCAAAGAGGGGCGCATAATCCTCCACCTGCTGGAAGAAAAGATCAGGTACTATGGTAAACCCTTTCTGTCGGAGATGGAATTGGTGGACCTTGTTTCCATATCCGAGGATCCTGAGCGGGATAGAAAGTTCCTTGCGGCGGAAGGCTTGGACTTGGAGGAAGTCAAGGAGTTCGTTCGGGAACTCCACCGTCACCTCTTGGCCCCTTGGGGGAATCTGCAAACGCCCCTGGATCTGGCCGCTGCCTTAAGGGGGATGGTGCGCTTCCTCTTCTCTCCCTTTTTGGAGCAGGGGGATTTTTTGCACTATCACCCCTTAGACAATGAGTTCATCTATACCTTGGACGATAGCGTGATCCCCAGTTTGGAGGATGCCCTCTTTTCTCAGCAGCCCATGGGCAAGAAGCTGCTATTCTCACTGCTGAGGGGTGTGGTGCGCATGGCCCGCACCCCCTTTGAGGGATACCCCTTGGTCGGACTCCAGGTCTTGGGCCTCTTGGAGACGAGACTCCTCTCCTTTGACAAGGTCATTGTGGTCGATGTGAATGAAGAGGTCGTACCTGCCCATGCGGAGGTGAACCCCCTTCTGCCCGAGCCCCTAAAGGGGGCCATTGGCCTGGCGGGCCGCGAGCGGGAAGAGGCCATTGTCCGTTACCACTTTGAACGCCTCATCTACTGCGCTAAGGAGGCCCACCTCCTCTGGCAGGCCTCCACCCTGCCTGCTTCCTCCGGCCTGGAGGGGAAACAGGTGAGAAGTCGCTTTATTGAGAGGCTCCTCTGGCAACAGGAGGAGGGGAGGGGCACCCTCCTGGGGGACTGCGTTGAGAAGGCATCCCTGCACATATCCGGAGAGTGTTTCCTCAAGCAAGGGGGCCTAGCAAAGAGAGGGGAGGACCAGCAGAGGGTGAGGCAGTTCCTCTGCGAGAAGAGCCGCAGAGATGGCCTTTCTGCCTCACTGCTGAACACCTACCTGCTATGTCCCTTGAAATTTTACTATCATTATCTCCTGGGCCTCAGGCCGACTACCTCCGTCCCTGAAGATGTGGACTCCGCTGACTTGGGCATGATCGTCCACCAGGCCTTGGAGGACTATTTCGCCCTTTATCTAAAGAAGACATACGTAAAGGCCAAAGACAACGATCCTAAAAGGCTGATCAGCATCTTCCAGGAACACTTTAGGGGATCGACGATGTACCGCTGTTTGGCCCCGGAGAAGCGGTTCTTTTTGGAGCATACCGCTGCCTATCGCCTCAAAGGCTATCTCTCACAGATGCCGGAGGCTACCTTCATCGACGCCTTAGAGGAGGAGTATTGCTTAACCCTCCCTGTGGGCCTCGGTGAATTTTCCTTCTATGGGAAGGTGGATCGGATAGACAAAAGGGAAGGGCACCAGATCATATTGGATTATAAGACGGGTAGGGTAGGGGGCTTCGCCAAAGGTCACTTCGAAAAAAGGCTCCTTCCTTTTCCCCTCCCTGAAAAACTTGACCGTGAGGGCCTAAAGGCCGTCACGGGGGTGATTAAAGACCTGCAACTCCCCCTCTATGTCCTCTTGGTGGCATCGGGCAAGGGAGAGGATTTGGGCAGGACCCTTTCGGCCTATGTGGACCTGGGGAAAGGGGGTGAGGAACTTTATTTCGTCCCCCCTGACAGGCTCAATGGACTCCGGGACGCCTATATCTCCTGGTTCTCAGGGACCTTCCCCGCCCTGCTTGCCTACCTGATAAAGCATATGATAGAGGCCCCGCTCTTTTATCCAGCCACGGAAGAGGAGATCTGCCGGTTTTGCGAGTATGAGACTATCTGCCGATTCTCATTTGCCTGATCCTCGGCGACAACTCTGCAATGTCTTTCCGCTAAAAAAAATAATGAGTTGTCAAAAATGAGATTTCTTGATCCTTTCTAATAGGTGATAAACTGGGTCCTGCAAAAGGGCTTTTTGTATTGCCCGAGCATGGTTAATGTGATAAAATTATTAAAACAAAAAGATCTTGTTTGAAAAAGATCCTTATTTCAACTGCAAAGTGACGTTGATACGACGAAAGGAGTATCTTGAGTCGAGACGATTTAATACAACTGGAAGGTGTAGTGATCAAGGTTTTGGGTCGCGGGACAATGGAAATTGAATGCGACGACAATATCGTTGTCAGGGGTGTCCTTTGCGGCCGGATGAAAAAGAAAAGGATTAGGGTGATACCAGGTGATCGGGTCCAGATAAGCGTTTCACCCTATGATACCTCACATGGAATAATTACCTGGCGCTTTAAGTGATAGACATGTATTCGGATGGTTTGGATGGGATCTGCCCTTGAATTTTTACAAACATCGCTGGAAATTTGAGGTCATGGAGGGGCAGGTCTTGATTTTTGAAATTCTAATAGGAAGAACATAAGGGTTGTGTCTTGACAGGCTTAGGCTAAACACATAAGGATAGTGCTATGAATAAAAAGTTATTCCCGAGACGTTACCTTATTTTCAGCGTTTTGCTATCGATATTTTTGTTATCTTCATCAACAGTCGTATATGCGCAGAAAGAAAAAAACCGTGTCCCAAGCCTTATATAAAAACGATTTTCCCACTGACTGGCAAGCCTGGAGACCAGGTGCAAATCCGAGGACATAGATTCAGCACGGAAGAAGGTGTGGTCATCTTTAGTCCCGGGGTAAAAGCCGAAATTGTAAAATGGACAAACACTAAAATCTTGGTAATTGTTCCTGAGTCTGCAACCACTGGCCCTGTTACCGTATTACTTCTGTGCGGTTCAGTTAGTAATAAGCAATATTTTACAGTGAAAAAGTAAATGGCGGTTAAAATAGGCTTATCTGTTCCTTGCCTTCTTCGGGCTTTGGGATTGGTTGCCTTTGTTCAACTGGTCTTTCAGTTTTTCCCAAAAAGATCGAGGATCGATGATCTTAATATCTTTGTATTTACCAACTTCAAGTAAGTCTTTATCTCCTGCTACGATATAACTGACCCCACCAGCAACAGCAGAACCAAGCACCATAAGGTCTTTTTTGTCTCGTAAAGAATTAATAGCAGCTTTTTCCGGAATAACAATAATTGAGTATGATCTCAGCAATATGAGTATCTGATGGATTATTTCATCCGGAAGGCGGATTTTGTTTTTGAGCTTATCAGAGATTTCACTCAGGATTTCTTCACACAGGACAATTTCATGGTTTCCTATACAGCTTTCAAAGAGAGCATTACATAAGCCTCGTGCTGCAAACGCAGCAATAGTTACATTGGAATCAAGAACAACCCTCACTGAAGAGCCAGAAAGACGTCTTCGTCGGTTAGGAGACCTTGAGCTTCAGCAAAAGGAAGAACCTTATTACTGAGACGCCGAAATTGATAAACTGCAATGTACCTGCGTAAGGATTCCCGTACGATGTCACTAATGGGCTTCTGCTCATTAGTGCTGATTTCCTGAAGCATTGATCGCATATCTTCAGGCAATCTAATTGTTAATGTCGGCTTCATCCCGTACTTCCGTAAGACATTGTAACACGTATTTTCAATTTGTCAAGGCATTTGCCTCAGGGTGGTGCGGGTTGGCGCCTCCGCTGTGATGGTTGATGAGGTTGTGTGTATTCTGCATTGTCGAGAGTAACGATACGATCCCTTTCCTTCCAAAAGTCAATCAAAGACTTGATCCCTTTTCTTTTCCTCTACCTGGAGATACTTTATTTGATCAAGTCGGAATATCCGGTATTGGTTTCTCATTAAACAGAACGCATCAAGATAAATATGTTCACCTTTTCTAAATAACCGCTCTGGAACCACTTGACGGTGCGTTATCTCCTTTCTTCCCGCATATTCCAAATAAACGATCTTTTTGGCCTCGATAGCATGGCTCAATTCGGCAAAATACCTATTCTCATAATCTTGCGGCCTTAATGGGTCATCCGGTTTATTTAACCATTTTAATAGCTGTTTATCATCATCCGACGGTCCTTCATTACTACTACCGTCTCCGCATCCAGTTAGAAAGACTGCGATTAAAACAGATAATATTATCGATCGGACAATACGCGAATCATTTTTCATGATGTCCCGATTTCCTTCTCTCATATCGAGCCTAACTTATGAGACGAAAAAAAGGGGGACATCCTATATTGCCTCCTGTCAAGAGAAAAGTGGGAGATAAATAAAACTCATTAATATCAACATGATAGATAACGGCATCAAATTTTTAGCGCACCTCACCTCTCAGTT
>JAFDHG010000040.1 GCA_019308925.1 Deltaproteobacteria bacterium | reverse complement strand
TTGGACATTGCTTACCTCCTTTCTGGACGGATAGTTTAACAAAGATAATTTATCCAGAAAGGGTAGCAATGTCCACTACTTTTACTTATATACAACCAACTAAATGGGAGAAGAACCTTATTTTTTAAGATGCGACCCCACGACCCCACCTTAAGGCCTAACCCCCCCTTCTTTTCCAGTTCCCGCAGCTTGCAGGTAGCTCTTGTCTAGGACGATCTCCCCAAAACAGCTCTCGCCGCATAACATCGCCTATCAGCCGCGAGCGGTTAGCGAGTCAACTGCATGGGCCGGTTAGAAGATAGCCATTTTACTTCTTGCGTTTATCCTTTATGTAAACCGCTTTGGATTGCCCGTCTCCCACTAGACGTTCTTCTATTTCAAAGAGTTTAGTTGCAGCAACCAGTTCACCGAGTTTCGTGTAACCGTAGTTTCGTGGATCGAAATCCGGGGCCTGCTTGGCAATGTTGCTTCCCACTGGTGCGAGATGAGACCATCCACTCTCGTCTGATGATGCCTCTACAGCATTCCTTAATAGGGTGACCAGCTTCGTATCCTGCTTTAGCTCATTAGTGCATTTTCGTTTTATGGGTAGACGGTCATCTTCTTTGGATGTCAAAACCTCTGTATATATAAATTTGTCACAAGCGGAAACAAAAGGTTCTGGTGTTTTTTTCTCTCCAAACCCATATACAACAAGACCAGCTTCTCGTATTCTTGAGGCCAATTTGGTAAAATCGCTATCGCTTGAAACTATACAAAAACCATCAAATTTATTTGTATATAGCAAATCCATTGCATCAATTATCATGGCGGCATCTGTGGCGTTTTTCCCTACTGTATAGCGAAATTGTTGTATCGGCTGAATTGAATACAGCAGCAAAACTTCTTTCCAGCCCCTTAAGTGAGATCCGGTCCAGTCTCCATAGATTCTCTTGACGTTTGCGGTTCCATATTTCGCTATTTCTGCCAACAATCCCTCTACGATTGAGGGTTGGGCATTGTCTGCGTCAATCAATACGGCTAATTTTTGTGCTTGCCCGTCAGTCATAATCTCTCCTTTATTCTTCATAACATATTAATCTATGAGCATTTTCGTTTCTTAGCATTTTTAGGCGATTATACAGCATTTGATGGGGGTTTGAAAGGCATTTGAGCGGTTTCTAAAAGTTGGTGATGATGAGTTCGCCGAAGGAGGGGGAGGTCGATGGCGCATGACGGAGTAGTGGGTTGTGACCTGACCCGCAGGAGCACTCTATGATCTTAAACCCCCTCACCTTTATGCCTCGGCTGAGCTCGCCGCAGGCCTCTCCCCTCAGGGGAGAGGAGATATTGAAGACTGATGGCTCGCCTATGTCCCCATCTCCCAAGAGGTGAGGTAATCCTCCTGTTCGGGTGTGAGGGTGTCGATTTTCACCCCCATGGCCTGGAGCTTCAGGCGGGCGATCTCCTGATCGATTTGGCGGGGCACACTGTAGACCTTTTTCTCCAATCCCCTGGCGTTTTTGGCCAGGTATTCGCAGACCAATGCCTGGTTGGCGAAACTCATATCCATGACACTGGATGGGTGTCCCTCAGCAGCCGCCAGGTTCACTAGGCGTCCTTCACCTAAGAGATTTATCCTCTTGCCGTCGGGGAGGGTGTACTCGTCCACAAACTCTCTGACCCTGCGCTTTTTTATGGCCAAATCCTCCAATTCTTCCAGGTCCAGTTCCACATTGAAGTGCCCCGAGTTGGCCACGATGGCACCATCCTTCATGACCTGAAAGTGCTCTTTTCTGATGACCGTGATATCTCCGGTCAGGGTGACGAAGAAGTCACCTACCTTGGTGGCCTCGGTTAGGGGGAGCACACGGTAGCCATCCATCACGGCCTCCAGGGCTCGTAGGGGGTCCACCTCGGTGACGATCACATTGGCCCCCATCCCCTGGGCGCGCATGGCTACACCCCGTCCACACCATCCATATCCACAGACCACGAAGGTAGAGCCAGCCAGCAACCGGTTGGTAGCCCTAATGATCCCGTCGATGGTGCTTTGCCCTGTGCCGTAGCGGTTGTCGAAGAGGTGCTTGGTGTCGGCGTCGTTAACAGCGATCACCGGAAACATCAACACCCCCTCCCGCTCCATGCTCCGCAGGCGGATGACCCCGGTGGTGGTCTCCTCAGTGCTTCCCATCATGTTTTTTAATAGTTCTTCCCTCTCTTGAGATGCAAGCCCCTGGGCCCACTCCCTGATCGGTGGGTTGAGTTCCTCACATCTATCCCATCCCAAGAGGTGCAGGGAGGAGACCAGATCCGCCCCGTCGTCCATGGTGATGGCAGGGCGATGGGCAATGGCCTGCTGGATGTGATCGTAATAGGTGGTGTTATCCTCCCCCTTGATGGCGAAGACCGGTATTCCATGGTCCTTTACCAGAGAGGCGGCCGCGTCATCTTGGGTGCTCAGAGGGTTGGAGGCACACAACACCACCTTTGCGCCTCCTGCCTTTAAGACCTCGGCCAGGTTGGCCGTCTCGGTAGTAATGTGAAGGCAGGCGGATATCCGCAACCCCTCCAATGGCTTCTCCTTTGCAAACCTCTCCTTGATGAGCCCCAAGACCGGCATCTGGTGGGCAGCCCACTCTATCCTTAGCTTTCCTCGTTCGGCCAACTCTATATCCTTTATATGATAGTTCAAGATCGTTCTCCTCTTTGTTTAATTTTTTGGCTCTTATCCAAATAAGTTTTTAAAAGGGTCCAAGGATTTCATCTCATAGGATTCCAGGGGTCGAGGGGTCCAGGGTTCTAGTGAAAGGCAAATCCCTTGAATCCTTGAACCCTTGAATCCTGGGCCCCCGCTTAAAAGATGACCTCTTGGTTCCTCTCAATTCCGCCAACTCAGTATGAGAAAAGGATTTCTTTTTATATTCCCGCTGCCTTGCGCAGATCATCCACTCGATTTAATTTCTCCCAGGTAAATTCCGGCTCATTTCGGCCGAAGTGGCCGTAGCAGGCCGTCTTTTTATAGATGGGGCGCAAGAGGTCCAAATACTGGATCATCCACGCAGGCCTGAAGTCAAAGATCTCGAAGACAATCTTGGCGAGCTCATCAGTGGGGATCTTCCCTGTCCCCTGGGTGTCCAGCATGATGGAGACAGGCTGGGGTTTCCCAATGGTGTAGGCGATCTGGATCTCACACCTGTCCGCCAGACCGGAAGCTACGACATTCTTGGCCACATGCCTGGCCATATAGGAGCCGCTACGGTCCACCTTGGAAGGGTCCTTTCCTGAGAAGGCACCACCACCGTGGCTGCCCCATCCACCGTACGTGTCGACGATGATCTTGCGGCCCGTCATCCCACAGTCGCAGAGGGGACCTCCAATCACGAATCTTCCCGTGGTATTGACGTAATAGTTGGTATTTTCATCCCTGAGGGCCTCTGGGATGACCTGTTTGATCACCTCTTCGATGATCCCCTCTTGGAGGACTTCATACTTTACATCAGGGGTATGTTGGGCGGCGATAACGATGGAATCTACGCGTACTGGTTTCCCGTCGATGTACTGGATGGTCACCTGAGACTTACCGTCGGGCCGCAGGAAGTCGAGGATGCGGGCCTTGCGGACATAGGCGAGTCGTTTGGTGAGGTTGTGGGCGAATGTGATGGGCATGGGCATGAATTCCGGGGTCTCATTGCAGGCGTAGCCGACCATAAGCCCTTGGTCTCCAGCCCCCTGTTCCTCTCCCCTGTTTACCCCCATGGCAATGTCCGGGGATTGTTGGTCGATGGAGGTGATCACCGCGCAGGTCTCCCAATCGAAGCCCATGGAGGAGTCGTTGTACCCGATCTCCTTGATGGTCTCCCGGACGATGCCGGGCATGTTCACATAGCACTCTGTGGTGATCTCCCCTGCGATAAAGACCAGACCTGTGGTCACCATGCATTCACAGGCAACCCTCCCACTGGGATCTTCTTTGATGATGGCATCCAGGATGGCGTCGGATATCTGATCGGCCACCTTGTCGGGGTGTCCCTCGGTTACCGACTCAGAGGTGAACAAAAAGTTGGTCATAGACATAGAATTTTTCTCCTTTTTTCTTTATTCTACGCATTGAATGAAGTCCTCCGGAAATAGTTCGGCCATCTCCTTCCGGATGAAGAGCTCCGTCTCCTTGGCAGTGGAGAATTTCAAGACCTCTTTCAGGAGCCTCTCCCCCTCGGTACGGGTAGAGCGCCGCAGCACCTTTTTCACCCGGGGTATGGCGATGGCGTTCATGCTCAACTCATCGAGCCCCAATCCCAGGAAGCACAAAGTACAAGCGGGGTCGGCGGCCATCTCACCGCAGATCCCCACTTCTATCCCTGCCTCATGGGCGATGTCTACCACCCCCTTGATGCTCCGCAAGATGGCTGGGTGTAGGGGTTCGTAGAGGTAGGATACGTGTTCGTTCACCCGATCTATGGCCAGGGAGTACTGGATGAGGTCATTGGTACCGATACTGAAGAAATCGACCTCACGGGCGAGGATATCGGCGGTGAGGGCGGCAGAGGGGATCTCGATCATGACCCCTAGGGCGATTTCCTGATCGAAAGGGACCCCCCTGGAGGCCAGCTCCTCTTTGGCCTCCTCCAAGATGGTCTTCACCTGTCGGAGCTCTTCCACCCCGGAGATCATGGGGAACATAATCTTGAGTTTGCCATAGGTGCTCGCCCGCAGTATCCCCCGTAGCTGGGACTTGAAGATCTCCTTCTCCTTGATGCAGAATCTGATGGCCCTCAGTCCCATGACCGGATTCATCTCCTCGGCTAAATCGATGTGGGAGGCGAATTTATCCCCCCCCAGGTCGAGGGTCCTGATGGTGACTGGGTAAGGGGCGATCTCCTCCGCCAGTTTTTTGTAGGCCTGGAAGTGTTCCTCCTCGGTGGGAAGGGTTCTCCTGTTTAAATAGAGGTATTCGGTACGATAAAGCCCTATCCCCTCGGCCCCATATTGTATTACGTGGGGTATTTCGTCGAGGAGTTCTATATTGGCCTCCAGGGTGAGGTGGTACCCATCCTGTGTCTCCGCCTTGAGGGTAGAATACTTGAGGAGTTCCCTCTCGAGATAGCGGTAATGTTGCTGCCTCAGTTGATATGCCTTGATGGTCGCCCGCGAAGGCTCGACGATCACCACTCCTTCAGTCCCGTCGATGATGATTGTCTCCCCCCCGCCCACGTAGGCCGTGATGTCTTCCAACCCTACTACCGCGGGTATCCCGATGGAGCGGGCGACGATGGCCGTGTGGGATGTCCTACCCCCCATATCAGTGGCGAAACCGCTCACCCTTTTGAGGTTCAACTGAATGGTGTCCGCGGGAGAGAGATCGTGGGCCACGACGATCATATCTTCCTCTAGGTCCTCGATCTTCCAAAGCTCCCTTCCGGTGAGGTTACGCAGGATCCTCTCCACCACATGTTTGACGTCCTCTTTTCTCTCTTTGAGGTACTCGTCTTCGATGGAGTCAAAGGCCGCGGATATCTTGTCCAAGGTCACCTCGAGGGCCCACTCGGTATTCACCAGCTCTTCTTTGGTCATCCTGATGGTCTCATCTCGCAGCATACGGTCTTCCATTAACCTTAGATGGACATCGAGGATGTAGGAGTGCTGCCTGAAGCCCTTTTCCAAGATCCGGTCTTTTACCTCCTGCAGCTCCCTCTTCGATTTTTCGATGGCCTCCTTGAACCTTTTGACCTCAGAGTTCACCTGTCTGGCCGTTATCCTGCGGGGGGCGAACCTGGTACGCTGGCGCTCCAAGAGGACGGCCTTCCCTATGACTATCCCTGGCGAGACCCCTATCCCCTTAATGGCCTTCCCATCGTTGGCAGATGTAGTACTATTTTTCACCGAATTTGCCCTCGATAAGTTTGCTCAACTCCTCAATGGCCTCTTTGGCATCCCTTCCCCTGGCCCTGACCGCGATCTTTGACCCCTCCCCGGCAGCAAGCAACAATATTCCCATGATGCTCTTCCCGTTGGCCTCGACCCCGTCCTTCTCCACCGTGATGGTGGACTCAAAGTTGCTGGCCAACTGGACCATAATATTGGCCGCTCGTGCATGGAGGCCTAGTTTATTCTTGATGACGAAGGTTCGTTTCTCAACCCTCTCCGCTATTTTTTCTCCCCTCCAGTTCCTCGCTCCAAGATCTCACTGGCCAAGTGGATATTTTTTTGTCCGTAAGATCTTATAAAAGAGGCCAGGTCATCAAGCGCCTTTTCCTCCCGCAGGGTCGACAGCTTGATCAACATCGGGAGGTTGACCCCTGTGACCACTTCCACCTTACCCTTCTCCAGAAAGGAGAGGCTGATATTAGAGGGGGTTCCACCAAACATGTCGGTCAAGATCAAGACTCCTTCTCCTGCGTTCACCTTCTTGACGGCCTTCTTGATCCTCTTTTCCACCTCTTCTAAGGGCTCGGAAGGGTCGATGGAGACAGGTTCCATCCCCTCCACATCTCCTATGATCTGTTGGGTGGCCATGAGGAATTCGTCCGCCAAGGCCGAGTGGGTGACGATGACGACCCCGATCATCTTTTTCATTTTACCCCCTCTTTATATCCCGGTGTCTGACCGTGATCTCCTTCCCCCTTTGGCCGAGGATCTCGGCCAAGCGCTCGGTGATCACCACTGAGCGGTGTTTCCCCCCTGTACAACCTATGGCGATGGTCAGATAAGACTTCCCCTCCTTTTCATAAATGGGGATTAGATACTTGATCATCTTACTGAACCTGTGGAGAAAATCATTGGTCTCTTCCTTCTCCAGGACATAGTCCTTTACCCTTTTATCCTCGCCGGTGAACCCCCGTAGTTCTGTTACGAAAAAGGGGTTGGGGAGGAAGCGGACGTCCATCACGATATCGGCCTCTGTGGGTATCCCATAACTGTAGCCGAAGGACAGGAAGGTTACCTTCATTCTCTTGGCCGTCGGGGCCAGGAGACGCTCCATGATGAGATCCCGGAGTTGATGAACGTTTAGGACTGAGGTGTCGATTACCTCATCGGCGATCTCCCTGAGAAAGGCGATCTCTCCCCGTTCCTCCGTCACTGCCTCGGGCAGGGATATACCCCTCTCCTTTTCCAATGGATGTCTACGCCTGGTCTCACTGTAACGTCTGACAAGGACATCGTCAGTTGACTCGAGAAAAAGCATCTTTACCTGATGTCCTACTTCCCTGAGACCTTTGACGACCCTTTGGAGGTTCTCCAGAAACTCTCTTCCCCTTATATCCACTACAATGGCCACCCTCGATAGCCCCCTGGTGGAGTGTTGGCATAATTCTACGAAGGTGGGGATAAGGGTGGCCGGCATGTTATCTATGCAGTAAAACCCGTTATCCTCCAAGGCCCTCATCGCCGTAGACTTTCCCGATCCCGAAAGGCCACTGATGATCGTTATTTGCAGTGGTCTCACATTTCATTCTATCCTTTCTTTTTGAGGTTTATGAGGAGTTCCTTTTCGAATTCCTTGGCCGCATGATATCCCCCCTTCTTCAGGAGGTGATCCCTGGCGGCCACCTCCACAATGGCGGTCAGGTTTCTCCCTGGTCTCACCGGGATCTTCTTACGGGGGATCTCCACCCCCAGGATGTTGTAAGTCTCTTCCTTTAAACCCACGAGGTCATCTATAGATTCCCCCGGCTCCACCAGTTCTATGACCAATTCGATCTGTTTTCTGTCTCTGGTGGCTGTTATGCCGAACAGCTTTTCGACGTCAATGAGACCCAGACCCCTGATCTCCATATGATGTCGGCCCAAGTCATGGCTGAAACCATAGAGGGCACCGTCACGGCCCTTCTCTATTTGGATGAGATCGTCCACCACGAGACGATATCCCCGCATGACTAGGTCGAGGGCACACTCACTTTTTCCAATCCCACTCTTTCCCAAAACGAGGACCCCCACCCCTAGGATATCTATTAACACCCCATGCAGACTGATGCGAGGGACTTTGCCTTGGGCCATGGTTTCCCCTTATAATACCTAATAGTTCTCGTCCTCTTCAGTGATGATGCGGTAGATCTCTTCCTTGGAGTTGGCCTCCATCAACCTCTCCCTGAACCGGGTATCCTTTAAGAGCCGAGATAGTCTGGCCAAGGCCTTCAGGTGCTCGCCGGCGGAGTCCTCAGGGGCAAGCAACAAGAAGAAGAGATGTGTTGGTTTTTCATCGAGGGACTGGAAGTCGAGGCCCTCTCTGCTGCGGCCAAAGGAACAGATGATTCCTTTTATCCCTTTCAACTTTCCATGGGGGATGGCGATCCCGTCCCCGATGCCAGTACTCCCCAGTCTCTCTCGTTCTAAAAGGACCTGCAAGGTCTTCTCCTTGTCCTTCAACCTACCGTTCTCGACCAAGACGGAGACCAGATCCTCCAAGATCCCCTTCTTGTCCCGGGAGGCGAGCTCCTCTATGATGGAATTTTTATCCAATATGTCTATTATTTTCATTGTCTATTCTGGTTCTATGAGGCCGTAATTGCCGTCTTTTCGACGGTAGATTACGTTGATGGTCTCTGTCTGGTCATTGGTAAAGATGATAAAATCATTCTCCAGGGCCTTGAGCTGTTCGATGGCCTCCTCCATGGACATGGGTTTAGCGGAGTAATTTTTAGACTTGATGATCTTGGGCCTCTTTTCCTTGTCGCCTTCTTCAGAATAGAGGACATGCATCTTGAAATCATAGCCTCTTGTCTTTGGGCGCTTTAACTTGTCTAGTTGTTTCTTGATCTGACGCTCTATCTTATCCATCACATTATCGATGGCCGCATGGATGTCCTCCGTGCTCTCCACGCCATTTATTATAATACCATTATCGGCCATGATGCTCACCTCTATTGTATGTCTAAACTTTTCCGCGGAGAGGACCACATGGACCTCGATGGGTTCGTGCAGGTACTTCTTTACCTTCTGGAGCTTTTCCCCGATATAATCCTTTAAGCTAGGCGTTAACTCTAAATGTCTGAAGGTCATGTTGATCTGCATCTTCTAGCCTCCGATCCTTAGATTCTCGGCATCTTTTATTAAAGTTACAAATCTTAGCCAAATAAAAGGGGGATTGTCAATAAGATTACCTCTTCTAAACAAGGATTTTACCATACCTTCTTTCTCTCACTGGAGGAGAGGATCTTCATCATCTCACGATACTTGGCCACGGTCCGACGGGCTATGGTTATATTATGTCTCTCTTTTAGAAATTGGCCTATCTTCTCGTCGCTGAACGGTCTGCGTGGGTCTTCCTCGGCAATGATCTGCTTGATCAGGTTTTGCACCCGTTTGGCAGCCACCTCCTCATCTCCCTCCCCAATCTTGCTGCTGAAGAAGAATTTTAGCTCATATATCCCCTGCGGCGTATGCACATATTTGTTGGTAGTCACCCGGCTTACCGTGGACTCATGCATCTGGATATCATCGGCCACATCCCTCAGGACCAAGGGATGTAAATAATCTATACCCTTGTCGATAAAGTCCTTCTGAAACTTGATGATGCTCTTGGTGACCTTGTACAAGGTCCCCTGTCTTTGTTGGATGCTCCTGATGAGCCAGAGTGCCGATTTCAGCTTTTGTTTGAGGTAATCTCTGGGTGCATCACCCCTGTCGGCCTCTAGCAGCTGACGATAATAGGGGTTTATCCGCAACTTGGGGATACCATCATCATTTAAGACGACCGTGTACTCCCCTTCGACCTTATAGACAAAGACATCAGGGATGATGGTCTTCGCCTCTTCGGGGCTAAAGGGGCGCCCTGGCTTGGGCTCTAGTTGGGAGATGGTTTTTATGGCCTCTAATACCTGTGGGAGGGGGACCTTTAATTGATTGGCCAGCTTACGGTAATCCCTGTTTTTACAGTAAGATAGATGGGTTTCCACTATCGCTTCGGCCAAGGGATCTCTTTCGGTAAACCCCCTTAACTGGATGAGGAGACATTCTCTCAAGTCCCTCGCCCCTACCCCTGGAGGATCGAAGGACTGGATTGTATGAAGCACCTCCTCCACCGCCTTTATCTCGGCGTGTAGTTCCCCGCAGACCTCTTCCAGGGACCCCTGGAGGTATCCATTCTCATCTATATTGCCGATGATGAAGACACCTATCTCCTCCTCCTGAGGGGTTAAGGGGCTCATCCTTAGCTGCCACTGCAGATAATCGGACAGGGTGACCTGACGGGTGAGGAAGTTCTCCCAAGGGGTCTCGTCTCTATCAGCCCTCGGCGGGGTATAGGTGCTGATGCTGTGGCTCTCCATATATTCTTCCCAGTCGAAGTCCTGGATCTGATCAGGTGTTTCCGAGGTGGCCTCCACTTGCTCTCTCTCCTCTAGGCCACTGTCATCTTCCAATACCGGGTTTTCCTCTATCTCCTGGGCGACGATCTCCTGGAGCTCTATCTGGGACAGCTGCAACAGCTTGATGGCCTGCTGGAGCTGGGGGGTCATAACAAGCTGTTGGCTCAATCTGAGGTCTTGCTTGATTTCCAAGGCCATCTCTACCTGCCTCTTAACTCCTCAGGGGTTTCGCCCTTTTCTTTTCCTGTGCGCCTCTTTTCCAATCTGAAGTTTTCCCCGAGGTATATCCTGCGCGCCTTTTTACTGGCCACGATCTTCTCAGGGGTACCTGCCTCCAATATCTTTCCCTCATTCACTATATAGGCCCGATCACATGCATGCAAGGTCTCCCTAACGTTATGGTCGGTAACGATCACCCCTATCCCCTTGGCCTTGAGCTGCTGGATGATGTTTTGGATGTCGATGACAGCGAGGGGGTCGATGCCGGCAAAGGGCTCGTCTAGGAGGATGAAGGAGGGAGAGAGGATGAGGGCCCTCGTGATCTCCACCCTTCGCCTCTCCCCTCCTGAGAGGGAATAGGCCTTGTTCTTGGCTAGGGAGGCGATGTTTAACTCGTTCAAAAGGGCGTGGAGGCGCCTCTTCTTCTCATCACGGGACAGACCCAAGGTCTCCAATATGGCCAAGATGTTTTCCTCCACGGTCAATTTTTTGAAGATCGATGGCTCTTGCGGGAGATAGGTAATTCCCCTTCTGGCTCGTTGGTACATGGGCAACCAACCAATATCATCCCCATTGAGCAATACCTTCCCATGCTCAGGCCTGATCAGGCCGATGATCATATAGAAGGTGGTGGTCTTACCCGCACCATTGGGACCCAGGAGCCCCACCACCTCTCCCGCATGGATCTTGAGGCTCACCTGATTGACCACCACCTTGCTGTTATAGGACTTGGTGAGCTCAATCGCTTCCAGGGTCTGGATCCTCTCTATTCTCATCTTTTCTCCTCGCCCGGGATGATGGTGACGGTTACCCTCTCTCTCCCCTTTCCCTCGGCCACGCTCTTTTGTTCGTCGATATAGTAGATGATCCGCTGCCCCCTGACCCAGTTGTCTCCCTCTCTTAACACCGGGTCCCCCTGCAGGATCACTTTGCGTTCCCGGTGATAATAGGTGGCCTCTTGACAGGTGCCCCTCCTCTTGCCCTGCACTATGCGCACATTACCCTGAGCCACTATCTTTTCGATCTCATTCCCCTCCTTGTCGAGAAAGAGGAGCAGGCGCTCAGAGTAAAGGACGAACTCCTTTTGCCTGGCCACCACATCTCCTACAAAGGTGATCAAATTGCCTTTATGATCGGCCTCCAACCGCTGAGAGGTGATGTGAATGGGACCTTCTCCCCCACGGAATTCACCGGACCCCTGGGCAAAGACCAGCTGCGGCAGCAGCCAAAAGGCGATTAAGGGGGTGATGTACCTGAGTCCTCTCATCTTTCGATCACCGTCTCCACCTTTTTGTGGATATAGAGTTTTTGTTCCTTCAAGTTGACCAATATCCCAGTTCCCTTCACCCGCATCCCCTTCCTCTCGATCAGGACGGGGTCACTGGTATAGATCTGGCGCCTCACCCCATCATAGTGAAAGGAGTTGGTGAGTACACGATACCCATCACTGGTGGTGATCACCACATTTCTCCACACATCAATCTGTTTTTTCCCCTTAACGGATCCCTCTTCCCCCCTCATGGTGACAATTCTGCCACCTTCGGCGAAAAAGGTGACAGTTAGGTCCTTTAAAAGGGTGAAATCCTCTTGGAGGAAATGGTGGACGGACTTTGCCCTCAGCTCCCACTCCTTCTTTTCCCCTCTGGTCTCCACGTAGTGGACCTCCTCTAGGCTGAGGTCGGCCTTGGTCTCCTTTTTAGGGATGATACTCTCCTCGCCCCCCTGCCTACCTATGAAGAGGTAGCCCCCTACCGCCGATAGGACCAACCCCATAAAGATGAGGATGATCAGCTTAGATAGTTTCAACTATACCTCCTGAGGATCTCCTCCCATTTGCCTTGGGCCTGCATGAGGAGGTCGCATGCCTCCCGTACTGCACCCCTTCCCCCGGAGGATTTGGTGACATAGAGGGCGAACCTCTTCGCCTCCTCGGCACCATCCGCCACGACGATGGGCAACCCCACCCTCTTTAGTAGGGGGATGTCGACCAGATCATCTCCCACAAAACAGGCCTCCTCATCCCTGATCCCCACCTCTTGGGCGATCTCTAGGTATGCCTCTACCTTGTCGTGGACCCCTTGACGGACCCTTTGTACCCCCAGGTCCTCGGCCCTCTTTTGGACCACCGCAGAGCTCCTTCCCGTCAGCATCGCCACCTCAATTCCCCCTTGCAGGAGGAGCTTTATCCCATGCCCGTCCCTGACATCGAAGGCCTTGAGTTCCCTACCCTTATGGTCCATGATGATCCTGCCATCGGTCAGCACCCCATCGACATCGAGTATCAATAACTTTACCATAATTGCCTTCTTCCATACCCCTTCAGGGACCCCCCCCTGCATCTCAGACCACCCCTGCCTTGAGGAGGTCATGGAGGTGGATGATCCCCACGGGGTTTCTTTCTCCGGCCTTGTTGAAGACGAACAGAGAGGTGATGGAGTGTTCCTCCATCCTCTGGACGGCTTGGGCGGCCAAGGCATTGGCCTCTATCCACTTGGGGTTCTTCGTCATGATCTCTGAGGCCGTCCTCTCCAGGAGGTCGGGGTATTTCTCCAGGGCCCTGCGCAGGTCACCATCGGTGATTACCCCTACCAGCTGCTCCAGTTCGTCCATTACTCCCGTAACCCCCAACCTCTTAGAGGTGATCTCCACCAAGGCCTCCTTCATCAAGGTGTTCTCATAGACTTTGGGTAACTCCTCACCCATGTGCATCAGGTCACTTACCTTGAGTAGGAGCCTCTTGCCCAATCTTCCCCCTGGGTGCAGGATGGCGAAGTCTTCTTTCTTAAACCCCTTCTTTTCCAAGATGGATACTGCCAAGGCATCCCCCATGGCCAAGCTTGCAGTAGTGCTGGCTGTGGGGGCCAACCCCAGGGGACAGGCCTCCTCCTGTACGCTCACATCCAATACCACATTCCCAGCCCTGGCCAGGGTGGAAGAGGGACTTCCGGTGAGGACGATCAGCCTGTTACCATATCTCTTGATCAGGGGGAGGATCGGGGAGAGTTCCTCTGTCTCGCCACTGTTGGAGATGGCCAGGACAATGTCCCTCTTGTCCAGCATACCCAGGTCACCGTGGACCCCTTCGGTGGGGTGCAGGAAGAAGGCGGGAGTGCCGGTGCTGGCCAGGGTGGAAGCGATCTTTTTCCCGATGATCCCGGATTTCCCCACCCCTGTCACCACCACCTTTCCATCACAGTTAAGGATCATCTCCACTGCCCGCACAAAGTCCTCGTTAATCTTCTCCTCCAGCCTATGGATGGCCTCGGCCTCGATGCGCAAGACCCGTTTGGCCCTTTCGATGATCATTCTCTTTCCTCCCTTACAATCCGATCTATGGCCATCAGCTGTTTCAGTAAGGAAGGGAGGGTATCTAGTTCCAGGGAATTGGCCCCATCGCTGAGGGCCTGCTCTGGTTTTGGGTGGACCTCTAAAAAGACCCCGTCTACACCTGCACCAACTGCCGCCCTGGCCAGGTAAGGGACAAACTCCCTCCTCCCCCCAGAGGCCTTCCCTGCCCCCCCAGGGAGTTGGACGCTGTGGGTTGCGTCATAGATAACGGGGTATCCCAAGCCCCGCATGACGGGGAGCGATTTCATGTCATTTACTAGATTGTTGTAGCCAAAGGAGGTTCCCCTCTCGGTGAGGAGGATCTGTTCGTTGCCGGTGGAGGTGACCTTCTCCAGCACGTTGGCCATATCCCAAGGGGCGAGGAACTGTCCCTTCTTTATATTGACCGGCCTTCCCGTCCTGCCGGCTTCCACCAATAGATCGGTCTGGCGGCAGAGAAAGGCGGGAATCTGAATCACGTCCAGGACCTCTGTTGCCCGGGGCACCTCGCTGATCCTGTGGACATCGGAGAGGATGGGTAATCCCACCTCTTCCTTGACTCTCTTTAAGATCCTCAATCCCTCCACAAGCCCCGGCCCCCGAAAGGAGGAGATGGAGGTGCGGTTGGCCTTGTCGTAGGATGCCTTGAAGATGAGGGGGATGCCGAAATCTAGTGAGACCTCCTTCAGCCTCCGGGCAAGGGAGATGCTAAATTCCTCTCCCTCAATCACACAGGGGCCGGCGATCAGGACGAGGGGATTATTTCCCCCAACGGTTACCCTCCCGATGTGGACCTCTTTGGTCACCGTCTCCCCCTGTTAGCGTTGAGGGATGCCCTGATGAACTCCCGAAAGAGTGGATGGGGTTCCCAGAGCCTCGATTTGAATTCGGGGTGGAATTGGCAGCCCAGAAACCAAGGGTGATCGGGGATCTCGATGATCTCCGCTAATTCATTGTCTGGGGAAAGTCCGCTGATCCTCATCCCCTTATCGGTTAGGTGTCCTCGGTAGCGGTTATTGAATTCGTAGCGATGTCGATGTCTCTCGGAGATAACCTCCTTTTTATATGCCTCGTAGGCGAAGCTCCCCTTCAGGAGGTGACAGGGATAGGCCCCCAATCTCATGGTCCCCCCCTTATCACTCCCCTCATCCCTGCTCTCGATGGTCTCCTTTTGGTAGTTTATCCACTCCTTCATGAGATAGATGACAGGGTGGGGGGTATCCGGGTCAAATTCCGCGCTGTGGGCCCGCTCTAGACCGGCCACATTCCTGGCATATTCCGCCACCGCCAGTTGCATCCCTAGGCAGATGCCGAAGAAGGGGACCCCATGTTCCCGGGCGTAGCGGATGGCCTCGATCTTTCCCTTGATCCCCCTCTGTCCAAACCCCCCGGGGACAAGGATCCCATCGGCCCGGGATATACCATCCCCTATCCCATTGCGCTCTATCTCCTCTGAGTCTACATACTCCAGGTTCACCCCACACTCATTGGCCATCCCCCCGTGGACTAGGGCCTCGTTTAAACTCTTATAGGAGTCCCTCAAGTTGACATATTTGCCCACCACGGCGATGGTCACCTCATCCTTGGGGTTTTTGAGCTTTTGGACAATCTCCTTCCACATGCCCAGGTCTGGGGCCTTGGTCCACATATGAAGGAACTCAACGATCTTTTCATCCAGTCCCTCTTGATGGAAGACGATGGGTACCTCATAGATGGTCTCCACGTCCTTGGCAGTGATGACGGAATCTTGCTCCACGTTGCAAAAGAGGGCAATCTTTGTCTTGATCTCACGGGGTAGGAATCGGTCGGTTCGACAGAGCAATATATCGGGTTGGATGCCGATCTCCCTCAACTCCTTTACGCTGTGCTGGGTCGGTTTGGTCTTCAACTCTCCTGCGGCCTTGATATGGGGCACCAGGGTAAGATGGATGTAACAGACATTTTCCCTGCCCACATCCCCCTGGAACTGCCGGATAGCCTCCAAGAAGGGGAGGCTTTCTATATCCCCTACAGTTCCTCCCACTTCGGTGATGACGATATCTACTTTGTCGGCCAGATCAAGGATGGTACGTTTGATCTCATCGGTGATATGGGGGATCACCTGGACGGTCCCCCCCAGATAGTCCCCCCGCCTCTCCTTGGTGATGACCGAGTGATAGATCCTCCCCGTGGTGTAGTTGTTCTTCTGGCTGAGCTTGGCGTGGGTGTAACGTTCATAGTGCCCCAAGTCCAGATCGGTCTCGGCCCCATCGTCGGTCACAAAGACCTCTCCGTGCTGGAAGGGGTTCATGGTGCCGGGGTCCACATTGATATAGGGATCGAACTTGAGCAGCGTGACAGTGAGCCCCCTGTTCTCCATCAAGGCCCCGATGGAGGCGGCAGCCAGCCCTTTCCCCAGTGACGAGAGGACACCACCTGTAATGAAGATGAATTTGGTCCTCACGGCCCCTGCCCTAAGAAACGTTCCATCAGTTTATGACCGTCTTCAATAAAGATGCCGCTTTTCCTTGCCTCTTCCTCGGTAAGACCCTTTGCCCTTGATGCAAACTCCCCTTTGGAAGAATAGATCACAAAGGGGACCGGGTCGTCAGCATGAGTCCGTAAATGTACAGGGGTAGGGTGATCGGGCAGGACCACGATCTTGTAATCCCTCCATCTCTCCACCCCCCTTACTATGGTTCCCACCACCTTTTGGTCAAATGCCTCGATGGCCTTTATCTTCGCCTCCAGATCTCCGTTGTGAGAGGCCTCATCAGGGGCTTCCACATGGATGTAGACAAAATCGCCATTATTTAAGGACCGAAGTCCGTATTCGGCCTTCCCCTGATAGTTGGTGTCCAGGTATCCAGTGGCCCCGGGTACCTCCACCACCTCCATCCCGACGTAGATCCCGATCCCTTTGATCAGATCCACGGCGGAGATGACGCTTCCCTTCAGGCCAAACCTCTGTGAGAAGGCCGGCATCTGAGGTGCCTTCCCCTGGCCCCAGGGCCAGATGGAGTTGGCCTCCCTTTTGCCTTCCTGGAGCCTCCTCTGATTTATCGGATGTGCATTCAAAAGGATCTGGGCATCGGTCATGAGCCTGATCAGCTCCCAGGCCCCCTCCCCCCTGGGAAGATAGTCACCGATCTCTTTTTCGGTGATGTCATGGGGAGGGGTAGTCACCATCATTTCTCCTCCTCCCCTCCAGACCAGGAGGTGGCGGTAGCTCACCCCCGGATAGAAACGAAAGGTGGAGTTGCCCAATTCTCTATCCAGATCTTTGATGATCTCGCTTCCCTCTTCGGTAGAGAGGTGTCCGGCGCTGTAATCCCCCACGATTACGGCTCCCCCGATGACCTCCAAGGTCACCAGATTACAGCGAAAGGCCACATCATCTGGGCCAAGCTGGACCCCGATGCTGGCCGCCTCCAGGGGACCGCGCCCGGTGTAATACTTTTTAGGATCATATCCAAAGATGGAGAGGTTGGCGATCTCGCTCCCTTTGGGATACCCCGCGGGGATGGTGCGGACAAGCCCTACCTCTCCTCTTTGGGCCAAGGAGTCCATATTAGGGGTATGAGCGACCACCAAGGGTGTCCTTCCCCCCAGTTCGTCCAAGGGGTAATCAGCCATTCCATCTCCGACCAAGACGAGGTATTTCATGGTAAAAGGATATTTTAATGCAACTTTTATACCTAAACTATATCAAAACCCATTCAGATGTCAAACTAAAAAGGGAAAAACCTTCCTTTTTGCTTAGTCACCTGACTCATAGTATAACGCCGCTGCCCTGTCAAGGACCGAAGGGGTCCTTTGACAAAAAGGAGCTTGGTGCAGGATCCTTTTAATTTTCTTTGTTGCTGTTATAATTACCAAACGAAGAAGAAAGGGTTTTAAAGGAGGTGATGAGATGGACCTTTCGGTTTTTGAAAAGATGGAGGTCTCGGAACTGAGGAGCTATATCGAGTTCCTGCTCTGGCATTACCGGGTGATGGATGCCTTTTGGTTTATTTATGTTGACCAAGAGTTTGACCAGCGGACGGCGGAGATGATAAACGAAAAGGTCTGGTCAAGGGTGGCGGGGATGGCTGCCAAGGATTTGGTTCGACGGTTTAAGGTCGAAGAAAAAGGGCTGCAGGGGTTTGTCAAGGCCCTGAGGTACTTCCCTTGGCATATCTTAGTGGGTTATGAGATCGAGGAAAGAGGAAACGAGGTGATCATCACGGTCCCCAGCTGCCCTACCCAAGAGGCCCGTCTCAAAAGGGGGTTGGAAGAGTTTGCCTGTAAGGAGATGCACTGGGGGGAGTTTGCCGGCTTTGCCCATGAGGTGGATGATCGGATTCAGGTAGAATGCTTATTTGCTCCCCCTGATCCACACCCAGATGATATCTTCTGCCAATGGCGCTTCACCCTGAAGGAAGTTCCCTGACCATCTAGGTTGTCGAGGGAGTTGATGGTTCAACTTTGATTGCTAACTACCTCGGTCCAGGGCTAAACGATGATCTCTATCTCTCTACCGCAATGGGGACACCTTTTGTCCTTTGCCCATCCTCCCCTTATCTGGTAGCCGATCCTCTCTACGAACAGTGCCCCACATGAAGGACAGTAGGTGTTCTCATAGCGATGGCCTGAGATATTGCCGAGATAGGGATAGTAGATCCCGGTATCTCTGGCTGTTTCGTAGGCGAATTCCATTATCTTTATCTCCGTGGGCGGTTGATGGTAGTGATAGGCGGGGAGATACCTGGTAAAATGCAGGGGGGTCTCCGGACCCAAGGTGCCCAGGTGTTTTTGGATTAGCCTTTCTATCTTGTCCCTTTGGTCATTGAGTCCGGTTACTACCAAATGGATCATCTCCACATGGATCCCCATTTCTTTGGCTACCCGCGCATTGCGCCAGACGACCTCCTCCTTTGCCCCCTTCAGATAGACCCGGTATAGCTCCGCATCTCCCTTTATATCTATGTTTATCGCCCCCATCCCGGCCTCCTTCAGCAACCTCAAGGCATCCAGGGTGAGGTAGCCATTGGATACATAGCAACCATAGAGCCCTTGGGCCTTGCCCAGCTTAAACACCTCCAGGGCGTACTCGAATAGGAGTGTCGGTTCCTGAAAGCTGACGCAGAGACCCTGATCCCCCTGTTCTCTGGCCAACGTGACCATCTGTTCAGGGGAAATGTATCTCGCCCCTTTTGGCTTTGGGGCCCTTTTGGAGAGGTGCCAGTTTTGACACCAAGGGCAGGTGAAGTTACAGGACCAGGTGGAAAAGGTGAGGGCGCTGGAGCCAGGGTAAAAATGGAAGAAGGGCTTTATCTCTATGGGCCTTGACTCCAGGGCACTGATTGCACCAAAGACGAGGGTGTAGAGCTTTCCCTCTATGTTTTGGCGTGTCTGACAAAACCCCCTCTCATCCGGGGGGATGAGACACCTGCGCTCACACAGACCGCAGCGGACATTTTCCCCTTTTAATGATTCGTATAAGATGGCCTCCCTCACCGTAGGCAGATCCCTCAACATATAGACTCCTGTGGATCTCATTATAATCGATGAGGTCTCGGAAAGGCTATCTCAATCTATAAATCTCTTTTGGCCCGTTGGGATTTGTGATAGATTCTTCTGATAGGAACAATACTTTCCGGAGGATGGCGAAGATGGATGACAGGGAAAAGTTGCCGATCATCATCAGGCACTGGATAGAACATAACCAGAGCCACCTGGAGGAGTATTGGAGGTGGGCTCAGAAGGCAGGGGAACTGGGGTGGGAGCAGGTAAAGGCCAAGATCTCAAAGGCCATGGAGGAGATCTCCCAATCCAACAGTCACCTAGAGGAGGCCCTGGAGGAGCTAGAGGCCCTCTAGATACTTTTGGAGCCGCTCCATCCCCTCCTCGATGTTCTCCAGGGAGTTGGCGTAAGAGAAGCGTAGAAACCCCTCGGCCCTGCTCCCGAAGTCTATACCCGGGGTCACCCCCACCTTGGCCTTTTCCAGGATGTCGAAGGCCAGTCGATAGGAGTCGGAGGAGTATTTACGGGCGTTGGCCAGGATGTAGAAGGCCCCGGTAGGTTCTACCGCTACCCCCAGGCCCAACTCCCGCAACCTCCTGAGTATAAACTCCCGACGTCGGTTGTAGATCTCCCTCATCTCCCCCACCTCGTTTTGCGCCTCCTGCAAGGCAGCGATCCCCGCCCACTGGACAAAGGAGTTGGGCGAGATAAAGAGGTTCTGTTGCATCACCTGCATGGGTCGGATGAACTCTCGGGGGGTGATCAGGTATCCCAGGCGCCACCCTGTCATGGCATAGAGTTTGGAGAAACCGTTGAGGACAAAGCAGCGGTCGGTGAACTCCAGGATAGTGTGTTCCTTCCCCTTGTAGACGAGACCGTGGTATATCTCATCCGAGATGATATAAGGGGAGAGGGAGGCGATCTCCTCCATCCTCCCCTGGTCCATGACGACCCCGGTGGGGTTGGAGGGGGAGTTGATGATGATCCCCTTGGTCCGGGGGGTGATCCGTTCCTTTATTTGTGGGTGGAGGTATTGAAAACCTTCCTCCTCTTCAGTGTCCACCAGGATGGGCCTTCCCTCCACATAGGAGATGATGTTGGGGTAGCAGGGGTAGTGGGGATTGGGGAGGATCACCTCGTCCCTTGGCTCCAACAGGGCCGAGAAGAGCAAAAGCATGGCCGGGGAGGTCCCTGAGGTGATCAAGACCTGCTCCGGGGAGACCTCCACCCTGTATTTCTCCACATACTTCTCACAGATGGCCTCCCTCAGCTGCAAGAGCCCTTGGCTATGGGTGTAGTGGGTCTTGCCCTCCCTAATGGCCCGCAGACAGGCTTCCTTGATGGGTTCAGGGGTGTCAAAATCGGGTTCCCCCACCTCCAGGTGGATCAACTTCTCACCGCGGCACTCCATCTCCTGGGCACGCTCCAGGACATCCATGACGATGAAGGACTTCATGTCCCTGGCCCTTGACGCAATCATCTCCTCCTCCGTATCTTCACCCGCTCTCCTCTCACCCACCCCCGCTCTCGGTGAAGGCTCCTCTCCTTGAGGGAGATCTCCAAAAACCCACCGCTCCCCCAAAGGGCGATGATCTCTCCTTCCCCTCCCTCGGCGTAGGAAGACGTGAGACCCTTTATCTCTTCAGTCCCGATCTCTATCTTCACCATCTCGTCTGGGGCGAATTCCCTCAAAACCTCCTGGGATATATTGGTGATAAGGTTGCCGAAGTGATCAATATAGATCACCTCCCCTTGGAGGGTTTCACCTTCCTGCAAGGGGCTGGGGATGTTTAGTGCCGCCAGGTCTTCGCAGTTTAAGGCCGGACCCATCTCCCCGGGCAAGACCCCCAGGGAGAGATGGGCGGCAACAGGGGCGAAGATATCCCTTCCATGGAAGGTTTGGCTCACCTGGGTGAGAAAGAACCTCTTTTCGATCAGCTTATAGGCACGTATCCCCTTCTCTCTTTTGAGTACTAGATCGAAGACGCCGTTGTCCGGTCCGACAAAGAGGTAGCGCTTTGTCTCCAGGACCAGAGGCTTCCTCACTCCTCCTACCCCTGGGTCCACTACCACCACGTGAATGGTCCCCTGGGGGAAATAGGGATAGATCTGGCCTAAGACCAGGGCGGCCCCCATCACATCGTGGGGGGAGATCTCATGGGCCACATCGACGATGAGGCACCTAGGGTTTATCCTGAGGATCACCCCCTTCATGGCCCCAATATACCCGTCTCCCCACCCAAAATCGGTCAACAGGGTGATGATCCCTTTATCTCCCATCCCCCTCCCCCTCCCCCCAGATCCGCTTCAGACCCTCCTCAAAGGGGGCCCTGATTACCCCCTTCTCCGTGACTATAGCCCTTACATATCGGTGTGGGGTGATGTCAAAGGCGGGGTTGCGGACCCCAATTCCCTCTGGGGCGATCCTTTTTCCCCAGGGGGCGGTGATCTCCTCTTCACCCCTCTCCTCGATGGGAATTTCCTCACCTGTCTTTATGGCCCGATCCAAGGTGGAGAGGGGGGCGGCCACGTAGAAAGGTATGCCATGTTCCTTTGCTAGGATCGCCAAGGTATAGGTCCCGATCTTGTTGGCCACATCCCCATTGCGGGCGATCCTGTCCGCCCCGACGATGACCAGATCTATCTCCCCCCTCTGCATGAGGTATCCTGCCATATGGTCGGCGACAAGGGTTACAGGGATCCCCTCCTTTTTAAGCTCCCAGGCAGTGAGGCGGGTCCCCTGAAGGAGGGGACGGGTCTCTGTGGCAATTACCGTGATCCCCTTCTTCTCCTCCCAGGCCCTCCTGACCACCCCCAGGGCGGTGCCGTATCCCCCCGTGGCCAGGGCCCCGGCATTGCAATGGGTCAAGATGGTGTCGCCATCTTGGATGAGGTCCTTTCCTATCTCCCCTATCCTTTTGTTGATCTCTATATCCTCC